>CAZHXO010000023.1:0-8791 GCA_964536585.1 uncultured Gammaproteobacteria bacterium | reverse complement strand
ACCACGATAAACAGTTCCAAAGACTGTTGTCCTACCATTAGACGACCCCCGAAATGTCGGGGATGCCGGACTTGAACCGGCGGCCTCACGCTCCCAAAGCGTGCGCGCTAGCCACTGCGCCAATCCCCGTTATTTAATTATATATCCTATTTTTAAGGAACCTCCTGCCATAGCCCGTTTTGAAATATTTTTCTCTTTCTAAAGCTTTTTGTTTATTGCGACAGGCCTCATAGTAAATAAGCTTTAATGGCCTTCTGTTTTTTGTTGCATCTACGTAACCAAGTTTGTGTTCTTTAATTCTCTTTTCTAGGTTTTCAGTAAAACCTATATAAAGCTTGTTATCCTTTAAGCTTCTTAATACGTATGTGTAAAACATTTGTCTTCTTAACCATGCTAGCCAACTGCCCGCCCGCCATCGCAAGCCGCTCAGGCGTTGCGGGCGCGGCGCCAATCCCCGTAAACAACCTTGCCAATCATCTATTAACAAAAGTTTTTAGTTTAATTAAATTCTTTTTTTAAGAAATCTTCTTCCATATCCGGTCTTAAAATATTTTTCTCTTTTTAAGGCCTTGTGTTTTTTAGTGCAGGCCTCGTAATAAACTAATTTTAAAGGGCGTCTATTTCTCGTAGCTTCTACTTGTCCTTTTTGGTGGCACTTTATTCGTTTTTCTAAGTTTTCTGTATAACCTATATATAGTTTACCATCTTTTAGGCTTTTAAGTACATAAGTGTAAAACATTGCTAGCCAACTGCCCGCCCGCCATCGCAAGCCGCTCAGGCGTTGCGGGCGCGGCGCCAATCCCCGTAAACTTCCGTTGAGCATTATTATTTTATCAGTATCTTGGTATATAGACAAGGTTCGGAAGGAATTTACGGGCAGTTGCCGGCTTTTCTAAAACCAGCCTCTTCGGCTTCTTTTTCAGAACAAAACCACTTCTCTCCCCGGAAAGTTTCAACTTTTGTATTTCGGTAGCTTTGACAGCCGGGCAGGTGATAAATCTTTGTTTTCTTCCGGGCATGAATATTGCCTTTAATGTCGCATTCCGGGTTCGGCGGCTGGGTCGAGATACATTTTCCGTATATTCCTAATTTGTTTTTCCGGGCGTATTTATTTGCCGAAGACAAAGCTTCTTTGGCTTTTGTTTGAGCTCCGAACAATTCCGCCAGCCCGTTTTTCAACAAAATTTCATTGACCAGTTTATTGTCAACATAAACCAAAGCCATGATCCGGTCATGTTCTCCTTTGCCGATCTGACCAAGACTGACTTCTTTATTTAAAACCAATTCCTCCAATTTTTCTTTTGCTTCTTTGCCTCCGCAGTATTTTAAAGCTGGCGCATCCAAACCATGGAGTCTGACCAGCACACCTTTGTTAATAACAATTGTATCCCCGTCAATGACATTGATAACTTCATTTTTGTATTGAGTTGTTTTTGGTTTGTTATAGACAAGAAGGAGGAAGTTGAAAATTGATAAAAGAACTAAAAATACCGCACCGAGAAAAGACAGCTTTTCTGTGTCAAAAGGAACTTCCAACTTCACCATTGTCTAATGATAACAAATGGTTTTAGAAGGTGTGCCGAGGGCGGGATTTGAACCCGCACGTCCAACAAGGACACAGCGTCCTCAACGCTGCCTGTCTGCCAATTCCAGCACCTCGACTTGGGTACACGGTGGGCTCGGTAGGACTCGAACCTACGACCTTTCGGATGTAAACCGAGTGCTCTAGCCAACTGAGCTACGAGCCCCAAATTTTTCGGGGTGGACGAAGGGAATCGAACCCTCGACGACCTACTCCACAGGTAGGCGCTCTACCGCTGAGCTACGTCCACCATTTAGTCTTACTTTATTTTGAGCGGGAGACCGGATTTGAACCGGCGGCCTTCTCCTTGGAAGGGAGACGCTCTAGCCAACTGAGCTACTCCCGCTTTGGTGCCGAGGGGCAGAATTGAACTGCCATCCCAGGTTTTTCAGACCCGTGCCGTGACCACCTTGGCTACCTCGGCTGTATTGATTATTTTAATTTAAATAGTGCCAGAGAGGGGAGTCGAACCCCTATGCCCATAAAGAGCACACGCTCCTGAAGCGTGCCTGTCTACCAATTCCAGCACTCTGGCAAACAGTATATTGAGTTTACCAAAATTGCTAATCATAGGCAAGCTAAGAGAATTTAGTCTCTAACTATGGTATAGTTTGTTGGATAGTAGAGGAAAATAGCTGGCACTTCTTCTGAGATTGCTTTTTGAAATTCTTGATAAATTTCCGTTCTTTCTTGATAATCATTAGTTTTCCTTCCTTTCTCAAGTAAATTATCAATTCTCTCATTATTAATACCGGTTATATTCCCCTGTTGTGTTGAGTGCCAGAAATAATATTGGTCGGGATCGTCAGGAATAATTCCGTAACTGAGGAAAATATCAAATTCCTGTTCGTTAGGGATGAAGCTGCTTACTTTAATTTGTATTTCGAAATCTAAGTTTTCCTTCCAGTTACTTTTTATTCTTTCGGCTTCTTCTAATAATTCTGGAAGTGTATGAAGAGTAAATTGTTTATTTTCAACATTTCCAATATCGGCTAAAAGTGTTTTAGCGTGTTCAGGATTATAGGTATAAGCTTTTACGTCTTTTTCATAAGCCCAAGAGTTTGGAGCAATGGGGCTGGTAGCTTGGTCTTTGCTTGGTAATTTTTTAATTGCGTAAGCTAGGGATTGCCTTAGTTTTTTTTGTGCTAACGGATTTTTTCTGGTATTGATAAAAAGGGCAACATATTTCTTTGGCCTATTTTCTCTTGTTTGGATTTTTATGTTCGGCCAATTTTTAACTTGATCAATATTGGTTACTTTCCAGGCCGTATTAATCTCACCAAGTTTAAAAGCAGTTAATAGATCTTCCTCCTGAGGATAAAAAAAGAATTTAATTTTTTGCCGAGGATTATCGATTTTTTGCAGCGATAAGGAAGTTAATGCTCCAGAGGTTACTTTATATTTTTTTATTTTATAATCTCCTAAGCCAATTTTTTCTTTTTTATATAATGGCCTGTTTAACAAAGTAGGTAATGGAGCAAAGGGAGATTCGAGTTTAAATTTAACCCCACTTTTAATTGGTATTGTTTGAGCTCCGCCGATTTCGTAATTAACTTGATCAGGCCTAAGAGGTGTTCCGTCTTGCCACCTTATTGATGTTTTCAAAGTAAAAACGTACTCTAATCCGTCTTTTTGAACTCCCCAGTTTTTAACAATGGGCGAACTGGTTGCTTTCCCGTTAGGTAGTATCTCAGTTAATCCATAGCTAACGTAATGAGATACTTCAGGAGGTAGATTGGTTAATTTATAGTTTCCTACTAAGCCGATTCTTGGTGTTGGGGGGAATAGTTTCTTAGATAATTTTACAAAGTTCGAAGCAAGAAAAAAAAAGACTATCCCCGACATTACACTTAAAGAAATAATTAGCCAGTATCTTTTGAAAGACTTTATAATTATTTGAACCCAGATTTTTAATTTTTTCATTTTAAACAAAGATTTGCCATAAGGATAAGCCAACGAAAAGGCCGGCAAAAAGGAAAGTGGCAATAAAAGTAAGTTTTTCTAATCCTCGTCTGGTAAATTTAGGTTGAATAAGAGAAACGCTATGTTGATTATTCTCTGGCGATGTTTGTAATAGTATTAGTGCACTTAGAATTATTGAGACAAGTATTTGTGCGATCGAGAAATATATTTTCATTTGAATATCCAAGTTGAAATTGAAATTATGAGGTTAAAAAACAAAGCGGTAATAATGTAGCTGAAAATCAAACCGAAATTTTTTGAGGGAAGAATAATTTCATTCCAATTCAGTCCTGGAAAAGTATAGTTTGTTATTTTAAATCCTTGAACAAAAGTTGTGACGATGAATAACCCCAGAACATTAATAACCCAACGTAAAGTCCCCAAGGTAATTAGATTGATTGGTAATAAAAGTATTTTAGCAATTGGTTTTAAAAAAAGTTCAAAAATAGTTAAGGCAAGAGCAGCTACCAATAGAGTTTGCCAACTATTTTCAAACTGAATGTTTTTGAGGACAATTTCAGTTATTTTTAGGGAAATTGTAATGATAAGAAATATTTTTAAAACCTTTTTCATTTCTGTAGTAGATTAGCAAATAAACGCTTGATTTGCAATTTAAAATAGCTTGTCCCCTTCTTATACCAGTCTAATTCATATTTTTGTTCTTTAATTTCGATTTTGTATTTTGGGTTGGTAAATAATTTTTTCCAAAAGCCGGGAGAATCAATCTTAATTGATTCTTCTCCTAGAGGGGCTAGACTGTTGATTATTTTAGTTTGATTTTTGTTACCTGACCAACCAAGCAATTTTAACTGAAATTGATTAGTTGCTATAAAGCTTTCATTTTTAACTACAATTTCTGTTTTTGATGAATCTATTTTTAGCTGTGGTTTAATTTTGGTTTGCGGTGCAGGAAGGATATCAGTAGCGAAGTCGACCTCGATATTTTTTTGTGATGAGCTTGTTTTGTAGAAGCCGGGAGGCCTCGGGTAGGTGCTGCTCTGCCCATGGGTGACAAAGACAAAATGTCCCAGGTCGAAACTTTTAATAAAATCTAAACCATCAGTTGTTTTCGTCCAAGTCGGGTCAACAGGTACCCATTGGTTTTCATTTTCATTCCAATATTCTGCCCATGAATGTAAGACATCATTATTTGCGCTAAGTGAAATTATTTCCTTGTTGTCAGTAAAAGCGAATCCTTCTAGTTCACGTGCTGGTATACCCTTTGCTCTAGCTAGTGTAACAAACAAATCACTGAATTCAGTACAGACTCCGGATTGAGATTCGTAAGCAGCTTTTGCCCCCTTTCTTTTATTATTGTTTAATTGTTCATACTGGTAATCCAAATGATTAACAACAAAGTCGTAGATATCTGAAATATTATTAAATTTAGTTACTAGTTTTTGGAAATCTGGGTCGTTGACTTGCCAGTATTCATCTTCTTTTAAATAAGCAGAAAGCTCAGTTTTATCAGTTTCTGTTTCTTTTGGCTCGGCAAAAATTTTGGCCTGGCCGCTAATAGTAATGTTTTTACTCTCTTTTGGTGAAAGCGCGTAGAGTGCTAGCCAATTACTGTCTTTATCAATAATTATTTTTTGAGGGCGGGGTGAAATTTTGTTAAAAATAATAGTTTGGTAATTAGTGTTATGAGGTAAGGGAATTTTTTCCTGACTATTTTTTGAACTAGGATTTTCTAGGTAGTAATTTAATTTAAAATCAAAGAGTTGGAATTCTCCGAAAACAAGGCTAATCCCTTTTTCATTTAGTTGGTTTTTCAAAAAGGTTAGAACTTGTTTTTCCTGAGTTTCTTTTTTGTATGGTTTTATTGAACTATAAGCCAAGCCGCCGAAATGCGAAGGCACTTTTATTTTTATTTGCAAAGTGTTTATTTCTTTTAAACTATTTAAAGAAGGAATATTTAAACGCCATACTTGCCCCTGTTTTTCAGCTAACTGGGGAATTTGATATTTCACATTAAAAGTCAATTTTTCGTTTTTTCCTACAGATTTTTCATTAAATTTTAATATGATTAGATTATCTTCGCTTTCTTGTCTTATTTCCTCAATTATATTTCCTTGATTATCTTCGGCGTGAATATTTTGAATTTTATTGCCACTAATTTGTAAGTGGTAATTTTTTGGGTAGATATTGGAAAAATTGTTTTTTAATGAAATTTGTTGGATGACTTGAGCATCTCCACGAGGACCGATGTCATAAACAATATTATGATCGGTGGTAAATTCCAGATTGGCGTAAATAGGTTTTGGTAAGAAAATTAAGTTTATTGATAAGACGAAAATAAAATTTGCTAGAATATTTTTAAACATGATTAGTATTAATTATACAAAATAATTAAAAATGCAAAACGGTAAACTCTATTTAATTGCTACTCCGATTGGTAATCTTGAAGATATTACCCAACGAGCGATAAAAACGCTAAACAAAGTTGATGTGATTTTGGCGGAAGATACCAGGAAAACTAAAAATTTATTAGATTATTTTGAAATTGACAAAAAGAAATTACTTTCCTACTATGAAGGGAATCAATGGGAACGAATTCCTCAAGTTATTCAACAATTGAGAAAAGGCCAGAATATTGGTTTGGTGACTAATGCCGGCTCCCCGTTGATTGCTGACCCTGGGTACCAATTGCTTTGTTCAGTTTTAGAACAAGAAATTACTGTTGTTCCGCTTCCAGGTCCGAGTGCAGTAATTACAGCTCTAATGGCAGCTGGATTACCTTGTGACAAATTTGTTTTTTTGGGTTATTTACCTAAAAAAACAACTAAATTAGAAAAGTTATTTAAAGCTGTTTTCAAGAACTCTTTTCTTGTTAAGACAATAGTTTTTTATGAAAGTCCAAAGAGACTTTTTTCAACCTTAAAACTGATTAACTCAAATTTTGGGAACGTTAAAGTTTGTGTGGCAAGAGAAATGACAAAAAAACACGAGGAATTTATTAGAGGGAAGATAAAAAATGTTATGAAAAAGATCCAAGAAAATGGGATTAGAGGCGAAGTAACCGTTGTCATTAGCTTAGATTGATTCGAGTAAGCGATTGTATTTAGCTATTCTTTCCCCGCGGACAGGGGCACCAAACTTAACAAAGTCAGCTTGGTAAAATAAGGCAAAGTCGGCAATCCAAGTATCGTTTGTTTCTTGGCCTCGGTGTGAAACAACAGTTTTTATCCCCAGTCTTTCAGCTGTTTTTAAAGCCTTGGCCGCTTTAGTAATTGTTCCTTGTTGATTGGGTTTGATAATTACTGCATTAAACAAGCGATTAGCTCCCTTTTTAATTTTCACTGGATTGGTAACTGTTAAATCATCTCCAATTATTAAAATACCAGGATCAATTTTTTTAACTTGGTTGTAAAAAGTTTTCCATTGATCAATTTTGTTTTCTGGAAACGGGTCTTCTAGGCTAAAAATTGGGTAATCCTTGATAATATCCAGCATTTCCTCGGTTGTCGGGGGATTAACATTACCCGCCACATCTAAGGCAATTTTTTTAGCATTTAGCTGAGTTAATATTTTTAAAATATCCTTATCAGTGAGACCTTTTGGGGACATGCCGCCTTCGCTGCCAACAGTATCTAAATAATTGTTTTCTTTTAAATACTGCTGAGCTTGATTATAAAACTTTACCCCAGTCTCAATCTCATTAACAACAATCATAAACTCTTGAATTGTTAAATCAGGGTTGCCGTGTTCTTCTCCTTCAAAAATAAGCATCATCATTTGAGGGATTTTGCCCCCTTGACATTTACTTAATTCAAACTGAAGTTTAAAAAAAGCTGCTGATACTGCTAAACTGGCATTACTCCCCCAATTATTGTTTCTCAGAATTTCGTCCAATTCCTCTTGACTTAATTGTTTATTTCTAACCCTTGGTGAGATTTGTTTTTCAATTTCTTTTATGGCTTGTGAAACAGAAGATTCCTTTTCTTCTTCTTTGCCAGTTGAAATACCGGTGGGCACAGAGGCAGCAACTTGTTTATTCTCTGTTGTCAATTGACACTCTATTGTCCAGTTACCGGCTGAGTTTAATATTTTCCTGGCTTTGATATTTTGAATTTTCATCTTAGATTTCCCCTAATTACTAATCACTAATTACTTATTGCTTCTTATTTATTTTTCTATTTTCAGCCCAACTAATTATTTCTCTGCTTCTGTTAATCGCATCCGGATTAACAGAAATACTGGTAATACCCCAATTTACAAGTTTTTCCACCAAGTCCGGGTATTGGCTGGGAGCTTGTCCGCAAATTGAACTAGTAATTTTGTTTTTCTGGCAGGTAGTAATTGTTTTTTTAATTGCCCAAAGAACAGCTTCGTTGCGTTCATCAAAAGTATAAGCAATATCGCTGTTATCTCGATCTAAGCCTAGAGTAAGCATGGTTAGGTCATTGCTTCCAATGGAAACGCCGTCAATGCCTACTTTAATAAATTTGTCAAGTAAAATAACATTACTAGGGATTTCAACCATCATCCATAATTTAAAGCTTGGGCTGCGGTTTAAACCGTAGTCGTTAATTATTCTTTTTACCTCTAATAATTCGCTTGGTGTTCTAACAAAAGGAATCATTAACCAAAGATTTTTAAGTCCCGCTTTATTCCGAACCCGTTTTATTGCTTCAAGTTCTAGTTCAAATACTTCGGGGAGGCTTAAATAACGCAAAGCTCCCCTAAATCCAAGTAGAGGGTTAGCCTCTTCTGGTTCAAAAGGCTCTCCCCCTTCTAGATTTCGATATTCGTTGCTTTTAAAATCGGTTGCCCGGTAGACTACTGGACGGGGGTGGAAAGCATTACAAAACTTTTTTATCCCTTTAGCTAGGTCCTTAATAAAGCTTTCCTGTTTTTCTTCTTTAATTAATTTCTGTGGATGTTGTCCAATTTCCGCTATCATAAATTCTGCTCTTAGTAATCCAACCCCATCAACATCCTTTTGACTCATTTCTTTAGCTAAACTTGGTTCTGCAAGATTTATGTAGAGATTAGTAGCTGTTTTAATTTTCTTTTCTTTTTTTTGTTTCTTCTTGCTTTTCTTTTGAGTGACTTTTCCTTTCCAAATTTCACCAGTTTCGCCGTTGATAATAATTTCTTGCCCTTCTTTTAAAAGCTCGGTAGCTTTTTTGGTTCCCACGATACAAGGTACTCCTAATTCACGGGAAACAATTGCCGCATGGGAAGTTAATCCTCCTAAATCAGTAACAATTGCTGAAGCACGTTTCATTGCTGGAACAAAATCTG
>CAZHXO010000022.1:0-8802 GCA_964536585.1 uncultured Gammaproteobacteria bacterium | reverse complement strand
ATTCCTACACTTTATTAATGAATAAATTGCTGTTGATACTGTCGGGGCCTGTTTATGCTCAAGGCTCTGGTTGGGGTTCCCGTTGTCTTGGTGGCCCAGAAGAAGATGTAGCCACCATCCAGGGTTTTGAGTGCCTTTTTCAACGCGTTTTGACAGTCGCCTCTACCCTAGCCGGGCTTGCTTTTGCAGTGATGATTGTTGTTGGCGGGTTTAAATTAATTTTTGCCGGCGGGGAAAAACAAGCCCTGCAATCGGCCAAAAAAACATTTACTTATGCTTTTATTGGCCTGGCTTTAGTTATTCTTTCCTGGTTCATTCTCCTCCTTATTCAGGAATTTACCGGAATCCAAGTTACTGAATTTAGTATTCCGGGCTAAAGTCATGAAACAAATAAAAAAAATTTTTCTTTTCCCAATTTTAATTTTTATTTTTCTCTTAATTTTACCCAATTTTGCATTCGCCCAGGTAAATATTATTGACAATAAAAACCAAGCTGAATTTGCTGCCAATCAAAACTTAAGCCAAGTTATTGTTTATGCTCCTCAACCCTCTGATGTCCAAGGAATTATTGAAGTTTGTCAGCAAGCCCAAGTTTGTGTAATCCGCGGTCACACCAACTGGACCAATGATGGTAATACTGCCATTGCCGGCCAAGCTGAGATAATTGCTCAAAAATGGGCCGATAGTTTAGACCAGGCAGCTGGACAATTGGGAAAAGTAATTTATTTCGAACCCTGGAATGAACCAATGCGACGTGATGTTGAATGCAACAACCTAACGGTTGACCGATGTGCTTCTCGTCTTGCTGAATATATTCAATTGCTGAGAAACAATATTACCAGCTCCAGGGTAAGAATCACTTCTCCAGCAATTGACATGCACCATCCGGAAACTCCGGCTTTTTTTAATGCCTGGGGATCAAGCTTCACTAATTCCTTTGATGTTTATTCAGTCCATATCTATGCTCCGGACATTGGTTGCCCATCAGGTGGGAGATATTTTAAAAACCAATTAAGCAACTACGGGGTAGATGTCGGGAGTAAACGGTTTATTATTACTGAAAGCGGAGCTTTAAATGAAGGCAACTACGGTAATCCTGTTTATGATGATAAGCCTCTTTGTGAATTTTATTGTTCTGATTGTAACGGCCAGTCATTAGTCGAATCTTGGATTAATGACAATCAAATACTCGGTTATGCTCTTTTTTCCTCCGGCCCAGAAGGAATCAGTTGGAATTTATGGGCGGCAGACTGTGTCAAAAATGCTTTAAAAAACAAATGTGTGTGTGAGTCTTGTCCAGAATTAGTTAAAAAAGGCAAAGCAAAATTAGTTGACAAATTTTTTGAGCGGCAGGGAAGAAAGCCTTCCTGGACTGAAAGCCTTTTTGGGATCGGTATTTTCAGCGGTTCATCAAGTGTCAATAATGACAACTCGTTTTTACAACGGCTGTTAACTTCTTTCCAAGAGTTTTTTAATATCAGCCAAGGAACTTATGCCCCGACTCACTCAGAAGGAGAATATCCTGGGGATGACGCTTACCGAGATTATTATCGGAAAAACAGAATAATTACTCTGCCCGGAACTGTTGCTGAAGTTTGTTTAGAAGGGAGAGACATAAAACATGATTTAAAATTCTTTCCCGATTACCATGACCCAGATAAAGTGGTTGCCCAATTGCTTAATATAACCGGTCAAAATCATCGGGTGGCCCAAAGTCTGCAGGCTTATTTAGACATCCATAATTGGGCCTCAGGAACGGTTTTTTCCGATCAAGAAGAATTCCTTGACACTAATAATCCTCAAGAAAAAGAAAAATTAGTAAGGCGGGGATTGGATTTGCAAGCCGGACAGCAAACAAAGGCTATCCCCGGAGAAATGCAGACTGATTTAATAAACCAGAAAATGACAGAGGTCTACGGAGCATCCGTCAATATCCCTCAGAAAAATGAACAAATCACTCTTTTTGACCAGCCGTTGTTTCTTATGAACAAGGACGGAGTAATAAAAGAAGATGATGAAAATACCCAAAAGTTAAGAGATGGACGCAAAATTCTTAAACCAGGAGATGGCCGCTATGAAGTTAAGGGTTCGATCTGGGCCTGCTGTAATCCCAGCTTTTTTGATGACCAGCCTTATACTTATGAACAGGCTTGTTCTGACTTTGCTAATGATTGGATTTGTGTAAACGGCGAGCCGGCACCTTCTAATGATCTGCTTTACGGCTCCTCTTACACTAAAGGGAAATATATTGCTGATTACTTTACCGGCGGCGGTGACTTGCCCACCTATTATGAAACTTGTTATGAAGCAAGTGATCAGTGGGGAAAAGATCAACCAAGTCACCGGGTGTTCAACAACTTTTTTATTGATATGTCACCTTCCCAGCGCTATCAGGCTTTCCCGGTTGATAGCAAAGAGGATAGTTACGCAGTGAAAAAGGGGAATAAATACTGGGCCTGCCAGATAACCAAAATTTATCTTCCCCAGGCATCAAGTGCCCTCAACGCTTGTGAAGCAATGATAAAAAACGAGCTGCCCGGACAAGTTTCTGAAAATTTACTCTCCAATAAAGCTGATAAAAAAGAGTTCCCCTGCGACATGGGCAACCTACCTTACACAGATGGGCCAACTACTAATATTGACGCCAAAAGAAGTAGTTCTCTTTTTGGCCAATTATTTGAACAATTTCTGGGATTTGTAACTCGAAGAGAAGTGGATAGTTGTGAAGTCAGCTACGACACTTATACCGAAACCGAAATCATTATTGACCCGGAAACCGGTGAAGAAAGAGAACAAACTGTTGAAAAACAAGTTGCTAATTACTGTGAAAGAGGTTATGAAATAAAAGCAAAATCCAGTTTAATTATTCCCTTTTACCAAAAGTTTGAGCAATGCGCCAAATTTCTCTACGCTTATCTAGATGGTGAAACCACTAATAAACTTCATGCTGAAATTAAAGAAAAAGTTGGTAAACAAGATGTTGACCCCTATAATCTTTTTGAAATTGCCCGAGGCAATGCCTCAGGCGTTTATTCCGGCGGTGCGGAAAGCGATAATCGCCGTGAACACTATGAAAAGGAACCCGGTCAATTTAAGGTGCAATCATATCTTGGCGGAGATGACTTTAAACTGCCCGGTGGGGGAATGGATTTTGCTCAACAAGCAGCAAAATCGCAATTCTACCCTGGAGAATTACAAAGTCAACTGGGAATATAAAACTTGATTTATTGGTTAAGCTAAAGCTATAATTAAATTCAATTGCAATGAATTGTGAAAAAAAGAATTTAAAAACTAAATTTATAGCCGCTTTATTCTTACTTCTATCCTTTTCTCTTTTAGTGAAACCCACCCAAACTTATGCAGCATCCAACTATGAAAGTTTTCTGGAACATTTTGAAGGTTTAACTTTAGAAGGTATGGATTGGCATAACTGGAATAACTTCCTCAACTCCATACTTTATACAATGATAGGAGATGTTACTCAAACTGATACCGGCCAAGAGTCACAAAGTCAAAATAAAGATCAAAAATACGTTGGCGCTTTATCTTTTAGCTCAGGGTTGATTGGTTCTGTCTATTCCGCCCCTCCCGCTTCTGGCGTTTATTATGCTTATGATATCCTTCATAATTTAGGAGCCAAAACAGCTTATGCCCAAGGAGTTGGTTTTTCTGGTTTACAGCCAATCTTGCCAGTATGGAAAGCCTTCCGCAACGTTACTTACGTTTTATTTGCTCTAATCGCCATTGGTATTGGAGTAGCAATAATGCTTCGGGTCAAAATATCTCCTCAAGCAGTAATTACAATTAACAACGCCCTGCCAAAAGTAATTGGAGCGTTAATTTTAGTTACTTTTTCTTATGCTATTGCCGGCTTTTTAATTGACTTAATGTATGTTTTTATAGCCCTTGGAATTAATGTATTAAAAGCTGGGGGAGTTGATCCGGGAATGATTGATTTATGGGGAGTAACTGCCGGCCGCCCTTTCCCGAGGACTGTAATTAATTCTGGTTTCTTCGCTCTAATGCCAATGTTTTCTCCAGCTAAAGGTGGATTAGTCATCGTTGGAACGTTAGTTGGCGGGCTAATAGGTGCTTTAGCTGGACCATTAACTGGTTTAACAAGTATCGGCGTCGGGTTAGTTTCCGGACCAGTATTAATCATGGTGCTTTGGACAATCATCGCCTTAATTTTATTTTTAAAACTTCTATTTAATTTAATAAAATCTTATATTAGAATTATTCTTTTAATAATCTTATCCCCTTTTCAAATTATGCTCGGAGCAGTCCCTGGTTCGCAAAGTGGTTTTGGACAATGGTTTAAAAGTATTTTTGCAGAAATACTAATTTTCCCAGCTGTTGTCGTAGTTGCAATGATTGGGGCATTTATTATGGCAAATGCTGGCTTAGGGAAAATGTGGGTTGCTCCTCTTATCGGCCCTCCAAACTTTTTAGGAAATGCTAACAACCCTATCAGCGGGGCGCTTGCTAATTCTTTTGTTCAAACAATTATTGGAACAGGATTTTTGTTTATTCTGCCTGGAATTCCAGATACTATTAGAGCGGCCTTGGGAGTTGAAGCTCAAGGCTTTGGTGATATAATTAAAGGTACATTTCCAATGATGACTAGAACATCTCAAGAAGTAATACCGCAAGCCGGATTAAGATTAGGAGGCGCTAGTGTAGATAAACTCGCTGCTAAAGTAGGGGGAAAAGAAGCACAAGCTGCAAGAGAAGGAGGAGGTAGATACGTCAGTGTCGGAAGACTCGGAGATATTGACACAACGAGAGCGAAGGAACTTTTAAATGAAATAGCGGGCCTTATAGACAAAAACAGGGGAAGAGGATAATTTTCTATAAAGAATCAATTGCCGTTTCTTCTGGATCAATTAAAACAGTTCTCGCAGAATCTTCTTTCTTTTTTTCTTGTTCAGCACATCTTTTTGCTAGTCTTTCTCCCAATCTTGAAAGTTTTCCATTAATACCATTTTCTATTACTTTATTAACTGGAATCGTTTTAACATACTTCGTATTGGCCAATTCTCTAAAAATATCAAATTGATCTTGAGTTAAAACAGCTGTATGTTGAACCAACCATTCATTCATATAGTTCATTAATTCATGGCGGTCAACATCAAAAGCTGACAAAGCTTCTGTATTCGACGACTTACCGCCACTTGCAGCGGATTCCTGAGTAATCCTTCGCCAAAAACCAATAGTAGTATTAATTACTATGCGAGTACTTTCGGCTTTCCACATATCCAAGTCCTTTCCCGTTTTTCTTTCTTCATGCTTTTTCTGATAAACCTTTTTTAAACACTTATCCAAACGTTTGTGAAAACTGCTTACCCAAGGACCATAAGCTTCGATTACTTTTTTACCCATACTAAGTTTTCCTGGTAAAAGTTGGATTATTTCTTCAGGCATCTCTTCAGCCTCATTAAACGCTTTAACCGCATTAAATATTGCAAGGAGTGAAAGAACATGTTGAATTTCTGCGCTTTGACTATACATCTCAGACAGTCCCCTCTCACTATCTTCTATAATCACATCAAAAGCTGATCGTTCATTTCCTTCTCTATCTTTCATGCTATATGTTCTTAACAAATCAGTCATCAAGAAATCTGGCATTGTAGAAACAATAAGAGGGAGAGGTGTTGGATATCCGTCCGCCGCATCATCTTGTAGCTTACCCCGCGTTCCAAAAATCTTTTCTGCATCAGTCGGTAATTTCGCTAACATTGTTCCGTTACCATTAACCTTCTCAGCGTCAGGGTCTCCAGGCTGAGTTCTAACATAAACATCATTTTCTTTCTTTACCATTATCGGTTGTAAGGAATTAGGATCTCTGGGAGTATCATAAAAAGAAGACAATAACATTGAATCATGATAGGCCATGGCAAAATCAACTGCTAAACGGGCTAAGTTATCTGCTTCTTCTACATAATCTTCCCCTAATTCTTCTACTATTTCACGCTTAACTTCATTCATCATTGCCTTTTTAAAATCTTCTAAAACTTGATTATCCGCGTATTCTATTGCACAATAATTCCTGGTATGTTCGTATCCTTTTGGCTTAAAGTTAGGTAAAACTTCTTCTCCATCAACAACGTCCCTACCGACATCTAAATTAAGCATAATCCACATTGCTTTGTCCACTCCCTCTTTTAAACCTGGTATTGATAAAAGTTTTTCCATCCGACGTGAAGACAATTTTTCAACTCTCCCATCAATAGCTGCTGTTCCCAAATCATCAATGCCAAAATTCCTCTGCTCCATGGTAACAAAATATCTCATAAATTCATCTAACCCAATGACTGCTGCTCCGTTATCTTGTGCTTGCTCAGCTTTCCTTTTCAAACGTTCTTGAGCCCCAGGTTCCTGAAGTGTTTCTGCTGATTCAGAAATAAGGGACAACCTCTGTCTTTCATTAGAAAGCCTCACTCGCATTGAATCTTTTTCATGTCTTTTTGTAATCTCTTCTTTTGTCAAAGCTTGTAACTTCATAAACTTCTCATCACGCTGTGTCATTGCTTCCAAATCTTCTAAGTCCACATCACCTAACTCACGCTGTAATACTCTTTTTTTAATTCCGGCAAAATCAGCTTGTGCCGCTAAATTAGCCAGTTCCTCCTCCATAGTTTCAATCCGCTGCGCATTTTCCCCTGGATTAGTTGCAATTGATAAAGCTTCATTAGAAACTGAAGTCCAGTGTTTAGCAAGATTAGTAGCTTCTACGTAAGGGTTAATTAAATTCTCAAAAACATCATATGCCCCTAAAGTTTCTGCTGTTTTTCTGACTACAAGTGGCATTCTTTCAAATTCTCCACCCGGTTCTACCTCTTTTCCAATAGCGTCAACAACGTCTTTTATCAAATAGTTAGCGTATAATTGGGCTTCTTGACCCTGGCGAAGCTCAACTTGTTGTTGACGTTGTTCTTCGGGTGTCGATCTTGGTAGACCTTCCTGGACTGCTGACATAATTGTTGTTATTTTACCATTAAAAGAAAGGAAATTGCAAAATGCGTTATAATTATAAGCGTATGAAGTTAAAAAGAATTATTTTAATCAGTTTGCCGATTATTTTATTCGGTATCCCCTTGGCAGTTGGAAGTGCTTTTTACTTGGCCTTTCGAAACAAAATTTATCCCCAAACCTACTTGGGCCCATGGAAGGTCAGTGGGATGACTAAAATTAAAGCTATTGATTTTCTGGATAAAAAAATCAGTCTGCCAGGGGAAATAGTTTTTAAATATCAAAAAAAGGAGTTTAGCCTCAAACCTTCTGAAATAAATCTTGATTTTGAAGTTGAAAATTCTGTAAATCAAGCGTATCAGACTTCACGACGCCATTTCCTGGCTAACGGGCTAAAAAAGAAATTCACTCCCCTGGCTTATTCTTTAGAAGAAGGCAAGTTAGAAGCAAAATTAGCTACCATAGCCGGCCAAATTAATCAGCCAACAATACCCAACCAAATTCTTATAAATGAAGATGGGGAAATTGAAATAAACAAGGGTAAGGCAGGCGAAGAATTAAACATTAAAGAAACTAAAAAGGCTTTCTACAGCCAGGTTCAAACATACCAGCTTGATCAGCCACTAGATTTGATTGTTGAGCAAAAAAACAGCCTGCCTAGCGATGAAGAAATTGAGCAGGCTAAAAAAAGAGCTGAAAATTTAGTTGGTAAAAGTTTAACTTTATCCAGCAATCAACAAAACTTTATTATTCAAGATGAACAGTTAATTAATTTTGTCGGCTTTCAAGAGGATTGGAACAGCGAAAAAATCAAAGACTATATTCAAGTTTTGTCACAATCAATCGATCAACAGCCGGAAAATGCTTTATTTGAATTTAAAAACGGCAAAGTGGTTACTTTTAAACCACATAAAAACGGGTATAAACTAGACCGAAAAGATACACAAGAAAAAATTGTAGCTGGACTATTAGAACTAAGCATTGGTCAAAAGAGCACAGGAAAACAACTGACAGTAAACAAAACAGAACCAAAAATCAAAACCTCTAACACTAACCGCTTTGGGGTTACTGAGTTAATTGGTCAAGGGGAAAGCACTTTTTACCACTCTATTCCCAGCCGGATTCATAATATTGATCTCGCCTCGGGTAAATTGCATGGCGTGCTGATTGCTCCTGGTGAAACCTTATCAATGGGAAAAGCTCTTGGTGAAATCTCAACCGCCACTGGCTACAAACAAGCTTATATCATTCAAGACGGGCAAACAATCTTAGGAGCTGGGGGAGGAGTATGTCAGGTTTCTACTACTTTATTTCGCACCGTCTTAAATAGTGGTTTAGAAATAGTCGAACGCTATCCTCACGCTTATCGGGTTGGTTATTATGAACAAGACAAACCAGCAGGATTTGACGCTACTGTCTTTTTTCCGAGCACTGATTTTAAATTCAAAAACGATACCGACAATTACATTTTAATCCAGCGTGAATTCCAACAAGCTAACCGCTACTTGAGTTTCAAGTTTTACGGTACTGACGATGGAAGGAAAGTAACAATCTCCAACCAAAGAGTTTGGGATCAGGTTCCACCACCTGAACCCTTGTATATTGACGACCCCAGCTTGGCCCCCGGTGAAACTAAACAAATCGATCACGCTGCCTGGGGAGCAAAAGCCGCTTTTGACTGGAAAGTAACCAAGGATAATGAAATTATTCATGAAAGAACATTCTTTTCTAATTATCAACCTTGGCAAGCGAAATTCCTCCGTGGAACGGAGGAATAGTATATAGTATCTAGTAGTTAGTATTTAGTAGAAAAATGCAAAACAAAATCAT
>CAZHXO010000021.1:0-8820 GCA_964536585.1 uncultured Gammaproteobacteria bacterium | reverse complement strand
ACATAAGATTATCTTAAAATAAGAATAGTGAGATTACAAATATTGAAAAACAAAAGATTACTCCTGAAATTAATGTTTTTGGCTTTAAATTTAGGAATATTTTTTTTAATTAAAAATAGTTACCTTGGGCTGAAGGTCTTCGCTCTCTGGCTGACATGCTTATTTCTTTTAGCGGCAAATTATTTGCCTAAGAATTTCAATTTTCCTTTAATAAAAATCCCAAGATTATTAATATCAGTTTTAATTTTAATTTTTGTAATTAGGGGCGGGATTTTGGTAAATGATCGGTTGGTTGGTTTGCACGGGGACGAGGCAATAGTTTCTCGTAATGCTTTAGGGGCGTTTGCCCAGCCTTTATCGGATTGGGAGCTGTTGGGTGCTCATGGAGGAACGCTTAATCTTTTTCCGGGATTGTGGTATTACTTTCAGGGGGCGATTATTAATTTTCTCGGGCCCAGTCTTTTTTCAATAAAATTGCTCTCCTTAATAACTGATTTTTTTAATTGTCTTTTGATTTTTTTTATTGTTAAAAACTGGAAAGGCAAAAACACGGCTTTGGGGGCGAGTCTAATTTATGCTACTTTCCCGATTGCGGTTCATTTTGGTATGACCGGTTACCAGAACGTTCAGCCGACGACCTTTCTTTTATTGACAATTCTTTTTTTAGAGATTTCTGAACGAAATAAAAAGGAAGAGCAATTTTGGCTGGTTCTTTCCGGGATTGCTTCCGGCTTGGCCTTTTATTTTTATTTATCCTCTTTAGTTATTCCTTTAATCATTGTTTCTTATTTAATAAAAGTTAACTGGTCAAAGAAAAAGAAGATGTTAACTAAATTATTTTTATGGGCTTTGGGCCTTAGTGTTACACTGTTACCTTATGGAGTTTATTCGACTTATCATTATAATTTAGCTTTTGGCCGTTCCAATATTTACAGTTTTTTGAGCCAGGGAGATTTAATCGCCACTTTAGTTAATCAAACGAGGAGATTTTTAACCGGCTTTTATCCCGGACCAATGGACGGCTCGGGTTTGCATTATTTGTACTTACCCGCTATTCCACATTTTTCACTTCTTGTTTTATTTTTTTTGGGCTTAATTAAATCAATAAAATCGATTTTTAATAAAGACAAAACAGGGCTATTATTTATTTTAATAATATTTTTTACCAGTGTTTTTGGGGGAATTTTGGCTGAATCCCCACCGGCAGCTCAGCGATTAATTCATTTATTCCCGGTAATCGCCAGCTTGATTGCTTGGGGAATAAAATTCTTAACTGATCTTCTGTCTAAATTAATTGGTGAAAGGGCAAGTAAATTTTTGTTTTGGGTGTTAGTGCTTTTTTCAGTTGTCGTTAACGTTTTTTCTTTTTGCCAAGATAATCTCGTTGACTATCAAAAGCTGAACAAAGAGGTTGTCTCTTTGGTTGAATTTTATCGACAAGAAGGGTTTGATCTTCCTGTTTATTTTGACACCCCGATTCATATCAGGGATCAAATATTCTTTTATTCTAGAGGTGAAATTTCCCCAACATTAATTGGCTCAACAGAGGAGCTTTTAAGCCTTTCGCCTCCTTATTTATTATTAACTGATAAATACAGCCGAGCCGATATCCGGCAGTTAAATTATGTTCAATTAGCTTGGGGTAATAATGTTAATATGAATTTATTCTATGTTAGCCGATGATTAAAAAAAAGAAAATAACATTATTTTTAATCTTATTATTGGGCTTAAGTCTAAGATTATACGGAATTAACTGGGATCAGGGCCATTATCTTCATCCTGATGAACGAATGATTGTGATGGTCGTTCAAAAATTAGACTTGCCTAAAAGCTTGACTGAGTTTTTTAGCGCTCAGAGTTCTTTAAATCCAGAATTTTTTGCCTACGGCAGTTTTCCTCTTTATCTTTTAAAGTGTGTTTCGCAGATTGTTGGATTATCTGGGCTTGAACTCAGTCATCAAAACCTGACCTTAATCGGACGTTTCGTTTCCGCAGTTTTTGATTTAGGGATAATTATTATTCTTTTTAAATTGGTAAAAAAACTATTTAAATCCACTGATAAAGCAAAGTTGGCTTCCTTGCTTTATGCAACTGCAGTTTTCCCGGTTCAGGCAAGTCATTTTTATGCCGTGGATGTAATCTTATCTTTTTTTATTTGGCTTACTTTGTGGAGATTAGTTCTTTTTTATGAACAGCCGAATTATTTAAATGCTATCTGGGTGGGAATTAGTTTTGGTTTGTCATTAGCAACCAAAGTTAGTGCCACTGCTTTAATAGTGGCAATTGGTTTGTCGTTAATAATTGAATTTATTTTGATTACTTGGAAATATTGGAAAATAAACAAAAATAAATGGTGGTATAAAATCAAGCAATTAATCACTAAAGTTTTCAAGCAGCAAACAATGAGTAAAGTGTTTAGGAAATTAGTCTTACTTGGCGGGCTGATTGTCTTAATTAGCGTAGTTACTTTTCTAATTTTTGAACCTTATGCCTTAATAGACTTCAGCACCTTTTGGGAACAAATAAAGGAACAACACCAGATGACCAAAGATGCCTATGTTTTTCCTTATACATTGCAGTATGTTGAGACAACAGCGTATCTCTATCCGTTAAAGCAAATGCTCTTTTGGGGATTAGGGATATTTTTGGGCGGAGCTTCACTTTTAGGATTCGGATATTATTTTTGTGATTTAGTCAAAAGGGTATCTATTAAAGGTGATTATGACCGGGAAGCAAAAGAAATAATTGTTGCTGCTTTTGCTTTGGGATATTTTCTGGTTGTCGGCCGGTTTAAGGTTAAGTTTATGCGTTATATGCTGCCTTTATACCCCTTTTTTATTTTTACTGGAGCTAATTTTTTATATTCTTTTGCTGCAAAAACTAAAAAAATTATTTACTTAGGCTTATCAACAGTTTTTGTTTTCGGCCATTTATTATGGACAATGGCTTTTATGAACATTTATTCTCAGCTCCACCCCCGGGTTGAAGCCAGCTATTGGATTAACAATAATATTGAGCCGGGGGCAGTATTGGCGGTTGAGCATTGGGATGACCGCTTGCCGCTGATTAATACTAATCAATACCAATTTGTCCACATGCCGATGTATGATTATGATTTTTCCACTCGTAAATGGGATCAGGTAGAAACAAACTTGAATCAGGCTGAATATATGATTATTTCCAGCAATCGTTTGTATAAACCATTACAGAAATTAGCTGATTGTTCAAAGTATAAAAAGTGTTACCCTAAAACCGCCCAATATTACCAAAAACTTTTTTCCGGGGAGTTGGGCTTTAAAAAAGTAGCTGAGTTTATGGCTTACCCTGGAATTAAACTTGGTCAACTAAAAATTGAGATTAAAGATAAGACAGCTGATGAGTCCTTTACTGTTTACGATCATCCTCAAGTGATGATTTTCAAAAAGGAATAATTAATCGTGCTAGGATAAATAAAGATATGGTTATTGTTAAAAAAACAAAACCGTCAAAAATAGTTGCCGATTATAAAAAACTAGCTCAAGAACTAGTTGATTCTTCCCTGGTTAAGGATAAGATAATCATTAAGTTAAATCTTTCTTGGACCAAGTTTTATCCCGGCTGTTCTTCACCTCCCTGGCAGTTGGAAGGGATAATTAAAGGCTTGTTGGAGTTAGGAATAGACTCTGACCAAATTATTCCGGTTGAAAATAAAACAGTAGTTACAAATGTAAAAAAAGGAGCAAGAAATCATAAATGGACAAAGGTGGCTGACAAGTACGGAGTGAAAATTCATTATTTAACCAATCAAAAATATGTTCAGTATCAGCCGAAATCGAAAATGTTGGTTTTAGACCAGATATTCCCGGATGGGATTTTGTTGCCGGAGATAATTTTTAACCAGCTGCTAATCTCTTTGTCTACCTTAAAAACTCATGTCTTTACTAAAACAACCGGGTCAATAAAAAATTATTTTGGGATGTTGAATACTAACCGCCATTGGGCACACCGTTTTATTCACCAAGCAATAATTGATCTGCTTCAAATTCAGCACGAGATACACCCGGAAATATATGCCTTTATGGATGGAAGTGTGGTTGGCTTTGCTTCTGGCCCAAGAGCGATGAGATGGCAAAAGGCTGACCTGGTTTTAGCCAGTAAAGATAAAGTCGCTCTGGACAGCGTTGCGGCTCAAATAATTGGTTTCAATCCCCAAAAAATAAACTATCTCCAGTTGGGTGAAAAATTAGGTTTGGGAAAAATTAGACCCGACAAGGTTGACTTACGGGGACTAAACAAATTACCTGACTTTAATCTTTATCAAAATGACACTTTTGCTTCTCGTGGTCAAAAATTGATTTATCATCAAGCACCCAAATGGCTGGAAAAAGTTTTGCTCCAGTCATTTTTAGTGCCCTGGTCTTATTTAGCCTCCCGGGCATTTTATGACTGGTATTGGTATAATTTTGTCGGTAAAAAAAGGATAAAAAGGTATTTAAAATCTTCCTGGGGAAAGTTGTTTAGGAATTACTAAGCTGGCCCAGAATTTCTTTTAAGTTGTTTTTAACTAAGAAAAACTTTGTATCGGGAATTTTTTGTTTTAGATAATTTATTGCGATTGGGTCATCATCAAAATAATATTTGGGCTTGAGCCTCTTAATTACTCTTTCTTTGAATAAGTGTGGTTGTTGATTGGAAAAATTAATGTTAATCGATTTAAATACCCCATTCAGGCGATAATTATCAAACCAGTCTTTGGTTTTTTTTTGGAGGAAATTATAACGGCCGGAAATGATAAATGCATTTGCTCGGGTTTGATGAATAAACTTTTTGATTTCTTTTAAATTCTTTTTTAGCGGCCGGCGTAGAAACCAATGGTGGCTAAGTTGTCTGAGCCAAATTTCAGGTTTAAATTTCGGGTAGCGGTATTTTTTATTGTTGCCGTCGTGAGCTCGATAAAGCCATTCAATTAGCAGTTTGGGGACAAAAAAGGGTTTATCAACAATTACTCCGTCCAAGTCAAAGCCAACTTTTAGCTTCTTTTTTGCCATTGATAATGATTATACATGATATAAAATAAAAGCATGTTGACAGATTTCTTATTTATTTTTTATTGGTGGCTGTTACTTTTATTCTTAGGGGCTTTGTCTGTTCCATTATTAAGGAAAATATTTAATAAATTTTGGGATAAGGGCTATATTTTTGGGAAAACTTTTTCAATTCTTATTTTCTCTTATTTAATTTTTATTTTGGGGAGAGTACATTTTTTACCCTTCAGCCGGGCGGTAATTATTGCTTTGCTTTTTGGAGCCATTATTATTAATTGGCAGTGGCGTAAAAATAATCAGGGAGAGTTTGATAAATTTTGGCAAAGCAATTGGAAAAATTTTCTTTTGCAAGAAACAGCCTTTTTACTTTTATTAGCTTTTTGGTCTTTTATCCGCGGGTTTCAGCCTGATATTGAAGGGCTGGAAAAATTTATGGATTTGGGCTTTGTCAATTCTATTTTACGAAGTAAATGGTTCCCGCCGGCAGATATGTGGTTTGCCGGGGAAACAATTAATTACTATTATTTTGGTCATTTACAAACAGCGGTGTTGACAAAATTATCCGGCTTGTCCTCAGCAATTACTTATAATTTACAGATAGCCACTTTATTTGCTTTGTCATTTATGAGCGGATTTTCACTGGTCAGCAACTTAATCTTTAAAGCAATAAGCCAAAAAAGTAAAAAAGTAAAAAGGCGAGTAAGAAAAGACATAATTGTTGGCGGGATAATTGCTGGTTTGTTATTAACTTTGGGAGGCAATCTACACAGCGCAGTGTATGTTATTAAAGAGGGGGCGAAAAATTACTGGTATCCGGATGCAACCAGATTTATTGGCTACCGACCGGATAATCCTAATGATGCAACTATTCATGAATTTCCTGCTTACTCTTTTGTTGTTGCTGATCTTCACGGCCATTTGAATAATTTGCCGACAGTTTTGTTGTTTATGGCAGTGCTGGTAGTTTGGGGGGCAAGCTTAAAAGAAAACAACAAGGATTTGAAAATTGAAAATTGGAAATTGAAAATTCCGATAATTGCTTTTCTATTATCGGCCATGTATATGACAAATTCTTGGGATTTGCCAATCTATGGGGTTCTATTTGCCTTTTTTATACTTTTGATTACTTTGTCTCCGCTTAAGAAAATATCATTTCAAAAGTTTTGGCAGGGCTTAAAAGCGAGTTTTATTTATGGTTCAATAGTTTTGCTTTTAGCAATTGTTTTTGCCCTCCCTTTTGCCTTAAGTTTTCAGCCGATGACTCAAGGATTACATTTGGTTAATGCGCATTCTTTATGGTGGCAGCTTTTAATTCTCTGGGGATTTTTCTGGTTAGTCTCTTTGAGCTTTTGGGTGTTTCTACTTTTGTCATCTCGACCGAAGTGGAGAGATCTCTTTCTTAAAAAAAGGGATTCCTCGACTAGTCCACGACGCAAGGTCGGGACTTTGCTCGGAATGACAACTAGCGACTTTTTTGTCTTAGCGGCAACTTTTTGGGCGACGATTTTAATTATTATTCCGGAAATTGTCTATGTTAAGGATATTTATATTGCCGAGTATCACCGGGCAAATACAATGTTTAAATTGGTTTATCAAGCGTTTGTAATCTACAGCTTATCAGTTAGCTATGTTGCAGTCCGGATTAAAAATTATCTTAAAAAAAGAAACCTCCTTTTTACTGTTTTCTATTTAATTCCTTTTGTGATTGGTTTTTCTGCTCATATGATTTATCCCTATTTTTCAATTAAGAGTTATTATAATAACTTGAGAGAGTATCAGGGTATTTGGGGATTAAAGTTTTTAAACCAAAAATACCCGGGTGATTACCAAATTGTTCTTTGGTTGAATAAACATGTTCTCGGCCAACCAGTGATTTTAGAAGCAGTTGGGGATAGTTATACTCTTTACAACCACACATCAGCTCTAACTGGTTTACCGACAATTCAAGGTTGGTTAGTTCATGAGTGGTTGTGGCGGGGAGGGTATGATCAACCCGGAGCAAGGGCAGAAGAGGTCAAACAGATTTATCAAGGTGAGTCTGATCAGCAAGCCAGGAACCTGCTTCGAAACTATCAAGTCGAATATGTTTTAGTCGGTCCGTTAGAAAGAGAAAAGTATCCACAGCTTAAAGAGGAGCGGTTTAATAAATTAGGCAAAGTAATTTTTTCTTCCCACACCAGCCGGCTTTATAAACTAGAAATTTAAAAATTTTAAATTTCATGGTTTAGTTGATTCTCTTTGCCTGTTAGAATTAAGTGATGGACGACAATCAGTTATTATCCAGTTTAAACCAGTCGCAGCAAAAGGCAGTTTCTTACAACATGGCAGGTCCCTTATTGGTTTTAGCCGGGGCGGGGAGTGGTAAAACCAGAGTGTTGACTCACCGCACCGCTTGGCTGATTGCAAATAAGAAGGTTTCGCCAAGTAATTTACTTTTATTGACCTTTACGAATAAAGCGGCGAGGGAAATGAAAACAAGGTTGAAAAAACTTCTAGCTGAGCAAGATAAGAAAAGTGACGGTCTGTTTGCCGGCACGTTTCATTCCTTTGGTGCTTACATTTTACGACGTGAAGGAGGCAGGGTAGGGTTATCGCCAGACTTTGTAATTTATGATCAAAAAGATCAGCAGTCATTATTAAAAAAAATAATTAAAAAAATGGATTTAGATGATTCAAGGTTTAAAGCTAGGTCGATTAAATATGCAATTAATGATGCTAAAAATAATTTAATTCCGCCGGAGACTTATTTAGACTCGGTAACCAGTGAATGGGAAGAGAAGGTGGGTTTAATCTATAAGGACTATCAAAAATTTTTAGCTAAAGCCCAGGCCTTGGATTTTGCTGATTTACTTTATTATCCAGTAAAGCTATTTAGAGAAAACGCTAAAGTGAAGGGAAAATACCAGCAAAAATATCAGTACGTTTTGATTGACGAGTATCAAGATACTAATCAGTCCCAGTATGCATTAACTAAGCTTTTAACCGAAAAGCATCGTAATTTAACTGTAGTCGGTGATGCGGCGCAAGCAATTTACAGTTGGCGAGGGGCTGATTATCGTAATTTAATGGGTCTAACTAAAGATTTTCCTGATACTCATGTAATTAATTTAGAACGAAATTACCGCTCAACCCAAAATATTTTGGACGCTGCCTTTTCAGTTATTTCTAAAAACGAAAAACATCCGGTTTTAAAACTGTTTACTGAAAAGGATTCTGGTAAAAAGATAACTATTTACCAAGCTCCTTCTGGAGTAAAAGAGGCTGATTATGTTGTTGATCGGGTTCAGGATTTGGTCAACGAACAAGAGACAAGTCCCGAAAAAATTGCTGTTTTGTATCGAACAAATGCCCAATCCCGGTTGTTAGAGGAAGCATTCATCAACCGCGGTCTCCCCTATATCCTTTACGGCGGGACAAAGTTCTATGAACGCAAGGAGGTTAAAGACGTTCTTGCTTTAATCCGGGTTTATTTTAATCCTGAGGATGTGGTTTCTTGGGAACGGATTGAAAAGAATTTTGGCATCCGAAGGAGACGCAAGGTAAAGAGTTTTTTAGACGAGAATAAAGATAAAGATTTTGTAACTGCGGAGTTGTTTGGCAAAATATTAAAAGCCAGTAGTTACTTAGAGAAGTATGATCAAGAAGATGAGGAGGATGCATGGCGGTTGGAAAATATTCGTGAACTTGCTTCAGTGGCCAGAAAATTTAGAGATATTAGCGAGTTTTTGGAAAATGTTGCTTTAGTCCAGCAAGAATATTCTGTTTCTGAAAAAAACAAACAGAATCAGCTAAATCA
>CAZHXO010000020.1:0-8957 GCA_964536585.1 uncultured Gammaproteobacteria bacterium | reverse complement strand
TCTTCGAAGTTTTGGTTGGTCAGAAAAAAACCAGCAGGTGACTTTAAACACTGCTGTTTTTTCAGAGGCTGGTTTATCAGCATTTATTAATAATTTATTAACTCAGCCTGAGATTTCATCTGTTGATATTGGAACAATTAAAAAGGATAAACAAACAAAAGGGATGGAAATTCGAATTATAGTTAATTTTGGGGAAGAAAAATAATGAAAGTTGATTTAAGTCAATTATTAGCCAATTATACTGGGAAAGCAAAAAAGAAAGTTGATAAATATGCCGAGAAAGAAAAAACTTGGTATTATACTGAGGTTATTTTGACCTTGTTTACAATTTCCTTTTTTGTGATTTTTGCGATTCGGCCGGCAGTGATAACTATCTCCGGCCTGGTCGGCGAAGTGCAGCGGAAAAAAGAACTGTCCAAGCGGATGAAACAAAAAATAAATAAAGTTATTATCGCCCAAGAGCAGTATAGTCTTGTTCAAAAAAATTGGCAGCTGCTGGCCAGCTTTTTGCCTTCTGAGTTTGATTTACCTCAAGGAATAGCTCAAGTTGCCGGTAGTGCTCAGGAAAGCAATGTGAACCTAAACACGATGTCTTTTGCTGATTTGGATTTTGTTAAACAGGAGCTGAAAAGCAGCAAGAAAGATATAGAAACAGACAATAAAAATTTGGAAGGATTAAATTTTTCCTTTAAAACAAAGAGTGATTTGGAAGTCTTAAAGAACTTTATATCTCAGCTCAACCAGTCAAGACGCTGGACGCAGATAGGAAATTATCAGCTTTCAAAACCTAGTCGTCGGGGAAAAGAAGAAGCTAGCGGGATTGATCTTTTAGTGAATGGATTTTGGTTGTTTTGGCAAGATAAAAAATGAAGCAAAAAAAGATAATTAAACGGCTTTATTGGTTAGGGATATTTACTTTAGCCACTTCCTTTATTTGGGTTTCTTTAAGTGGCTATCACCAATTGGTTCAGAAACAACGGATAGTTGGGGAGGATAAAGCATTGATTAAGCCGCTTAATCTTGATTTAAAGAGTGATGTTTTACCGACAATTAGACAACGAAAAGAATATACAGTTGATGAAGTTAGTCAAAGCTTATTGGAACCGACTCCGACCCCAACTCCGACTCTAGCCAGTGAGCCTACCCCTTCAGTTGTGCCGACCAGTGCTCCTGGAGAAGGAGTTGAGAGTACTGGCAGTGGCCAATTGGAGGGAAGACAACAATGAATTTAGAAGAAAATAAAATTCCGACAATTCTAGGAATTTTTCTTTTAGGGGGTTTGTTTTCTAGTTTGATTGCCCTTGAAAAGACGGGTGTTTTACGTTTACGGGCTGGTAAAAAGATTCGTCCTCAGCAAGTTAAACAAACTAATATCACTTCCAATTCTTTTGTTGTTTCTTGGATTACACCAGAAGCGGCAACGGGGATGGTTAAGGTTAAATTAGACAACCGGGAACGTGTTTTTATTGATATTCGTGACCATCTAGGCAGCCCTCAAAAATATACCACCCATTATGTTGAGGTCAAAGGCTTGGACCATAACCAAGTTTATGAATATGTTCTGATATCTAATGGCAATGAGTTTTCAAATGCCAACCAGGCTTATAAACAAAAAACTGCCGGTTTAATTAGCCAGGAGTTGCCCCAGGCTAATTTAGCTTCGGGTAGAGTAATTACGCAGCAGGGCAACCCGGCTCAAGGAGCAATTGTTTATGTTGATATTGAGGGGATATCGCCCTTGTCATCTTTAGTAACCTCTAAGGGCAACTGGGCAGTCTCTCTAGCCAAAGCTTATTCTGGGGATCTACAAACCTTGGCTGATTATCAAGAAGGCGAAATTTTAGAAAAGATTTTTGTTCAGGGAGCCGAGAAAGGAACTTCTAACGGGCAGACTTATACTCAGCAGGATGACCCTGTCCCGACGATTACTTTGGGGGGAGATTTTGATTTTACTGCTCAAGTTAATCAACAAAAAGATGAGGATCTAAGCAAGCAACCAGCATTACCCCCGTCCAGTTCAGGAAGATTTAGTGAAGATTCAATTGATTTTAGCCAGCAAGCAGAATTTGAAATAATAAATCCCCAAGATGGGGAAACAATAAATGTTACTAAGCCAGAGATTTTTGGAACCGGGCCTCAAGGGGGAAAAGTGGAAATAAGCCTTGAATCTTCAACAACATATGAGGCGAGTTTGGATATTGGTAGTGACCAGCAATGGCAATGGACGCCACCGCAAGACCTAGAACCAGGAAGTCACACCTTAACTATTAGTTATACTAACCCTGAAACTGGCCAAGTTGAGGAGTACAAGCGGACTTTTGTTTTAGCGGCTGAGACTGATGAAAGCCCAGCTTTTAGCGCCACTCCATCTGGAGATACAGTTAGTCCAACTAGTTCTCCAACTCCGACTTTAACTCCCACTCCCACCCCAACAGCAACAACTGCTCCTAGTGCAACTTCAACTAGTTCCGCCAGATCTAGTCAACCTTCAACAGAATCCGGAGTTCCAGCAAGCGGCTTTTGGCAGATAACTGGAGGATTAATAATGGCTGGGGCAATTATATTTCTGCTTTTAGGTTGGCAAATAATTTAGGTATAATTCTTGACTTTTTATCTCAAAGTGTTTTATTCTGGAGCTAGGTTTAATGACTAAGAAAATTATCATTCTAATTATTGGCGGCTTTTTATTGTCTTCGTCTCTAATCGGGGCGCTTTATTTAGTTAAACAAAGGCAAGAAACTAGAAAGAGTGCTGTTTCCTGTGGCGATTGTCCAGAAGGAACCTGCGAATCAGGTGGAAATTGTATTCCCAGTGGGGGCCATGCATGTAATGGGACTACTCGATATACTTGTGACCCGAGTAAGCCTTGTGGTCAACAATGGGTAAATCCAGAACCTAATCATCCAGATTGTGGAGGGACAGGATCAGATGGTGGAGATGAGTACTGCTCTTCTGTAGCTGATTGTGCTTCGCCTTGCAAGGGCGACAAAGTGGAGATGCGCTGTAATCCAAATACTGATAAACAAGAATGCGGGTCTACTAAAAAAGGTTGTGAGATGTTTTGTGATGATACAAAGAATTTAAAATGGAACGATGACTACACTAATTGTGTCTGTAAACCAGGTTATAGCTGGAATGGTTCTACTTGTATTTCAGGGGGAACGAATTGTGAAGGCCA
Source organism: uncultured Gammaproteobacteria bacterium (assembly GCA_964536585.1). Classification (GTDB taxonomy): domain Bacteria; phylum Patescibacteriota; class Microgenomatia; order UBA12405; family JAHJSD01; genus CAZDJQ01. The sequence goes on along the minus strand of CAZHXO010000020.1, from coordinate 5,779 downwards.
AGATTGTGTAACCGAAATGTTCCATAGCCCTGGGGAAAGTTCAATTGACAGCACTTATATTTTTGGTTGTCGTAAATTGGAATGTACTTGTGAGGATAATGTTTTAGCTAAAAGGTGTTCTGACGCTAATAGTACTCACTTTTTTACTACTCAAAAGAGTGGGAAAGTTGCTAATCTCTGTGATGTCTCTTCAACCGTTAATTACCAGGGCAAACAAATAGATTGTCATTGTTTTGCCTGGCAGGTTGATTGGCAATCTGGTGGGGAGACAGTGGGGTGGGAGATGGGAGGCGCCTCACGCCCCTGGGAAGAGTGTATTGCTAGTCCAACCCCAACCAGCAGTCCAACACCAACTAGCACACCAGCTCCTGAGTATGAATGCAATTGCTTGATTTTGAAAATGTATGATCAAGATTGGAAGTTAATTAGTGATTATAGCCAGCTAAAACCAGGGGACAAGGTCTATCTATTAGTGACTGGGGAAACTGATCATCCTCAGGGAATAACCAAAGCAAGATTTAAAATTAATAATCAGCCTTGGCATGAAAGTGAACAGCAACATCAGGGCAATTTTTATTGGATGTTTGAAATTCCCGATTATGGTGATTACACAATTAAAGCAGAAGTTTACAATCCAGGCTTAGGATGGCGGTAAAAAATGGACCAACGAAAAGACAATAGTCTGCCCACGGGCGGAGAAAAAACAGAACCGGTTCAAGAAAAAAGTCAGCCGAAAAAAAAGAAAAAGAGATCAAAACTGGTTATTGGATTGGTTTTAACCTCGGTTCTTTTATTAGCTGGAATTGCCGTTGCCAGTGCTTATAAACTTTACCAGCTGAGAGAGGAAGAACAAGTGGCGCCAACAGCACCTAAGGAAGCACCGGCAGTTGGAGAACCTACTCCCGGATGTGAATTAAGTTTTTTTATTGCCTCTCCAACGCCAACTCTAACTGATACTCCCACTCCGACTATCACACCGACTGGAACGATAACTCCAACTAACACGCCGACAGGAACCTTAACACCAACTCTGACTCCAACAAATACGCCAACCGGTACTTTGAGCCCAACACTAACCCCGACAAATACCCCAACCGGGACAATTGCTCCAACTGATAGCCCGACCCCAACTCCGACTGAAAAATTAGTTGCTCAAGCTGATACGCCAACCCCGACAAAGATAGAATTGCCTGAGGCTGGGTTTACTGTTCCTTCCCAATTGCTAGTTTTATTAGGCTCGATTATTAGCTTAAGCGGTTTATTGTTTATCTTCTAATAGTTTATAATAATTTAGATGAAGATTGCTGTTGCTGGCGCTGGCATTACTGGATTGACTGCTGCTTATGAATTAGCTAAGCGCGGGGAAGAAGTTTTTTTATTTGAAAAAGAGGCTGAGGTGGGCGGCTTAGCAAAAAGTTTTAAAAAAGAAAATTGGGATTGGCCGGTGGAAAGTTTTTTTCATCATTATTTTACTCAGGACAGGCAACTTAAGGCTTTCTTAACTGAATTAGGGCTGCGAAAGAAACTTTTTTATCAACCCGGGAAAACTTCAGTTTATACCAACGGCCAGATTTACCCTTTTGATAATTCGATTGATTATTTAAAATTTCCTGACTTAAACTTATTTTCTAAATTTCGGATGGGGAGTGTGATTTTTTTAATACGTCTGCTTCCTTATTTATCCATTTATCATCATTTTTCAGCAAAAACTTTTTTCTCGAAACTTATTGGTAATCAAGCTTGGCAGACCATTTGGCAGCCATTAATGGAAGGTAAATTTGGCAAATATCAAAACCAAGTTTCTTTTTCTTGGTTATGGGCAAGGATTAAAGCAAGGAGTGTAAAATTGGGATATTTAAGCGGGGGAACGCAAGTTTTAATTGATAAGCTATTATCAGAATTAAATCAGCGGGGAGTAGAGATTTTTACTAACCAGGAGGTGACAGAGATCAAAAGGAAAAAAAGGCAGTGGCAAATAAAGACGAACAAGACAGCAAAGCAGTTTGACAAAGTAGTCTTGACCATACCGCTGCCGCAAGCCTTGTCGATTGTTGACCAGAGCGAAGCAATTAGCAAACAAAAAAAAGCTAAGTATAGAAATCTGAAAAATATTACCTCTCTGGTCCTTATACTGAGGTTGAAAAAGAAATTTTTGCCAGATGATACTTATTGGCTGAATATTTTAGATAAACAATTTCCATTTGTTGCTTTAGTTGAGCACACCAACTTTATCAGCCCTCAAAAATATGGTGGCGAACATTTAGTTTATGCCGGCGGATATTATCAGCAAGAAAGCAAAATTTTAAAACAAAAAGACGAGGAAATTTTTAATCGCTTCAGCCCCTTTTTACGAAGGCTAAACCCAAGTTTTGAAAATTTTTTAGTTGGCTATGGTATTTTTAAATGTCCTGGGGCACAACCGGTAATTGAAGTCAACTATCCTCAAAAAAAGCCTGAGTATGAGCTTCTTCCCGGCCAAATTTTTTGGGGAACAGCAAACCATATTTTCCCTTGGGACCGGGGTTTAAATAATTCAATAAAAATGGGCCGGGAAATTGCCCATCTTGTTTAAAACCTTGGCATTGTTTAGAATAAAGTAATTTTATGGAAGAAAAAGGGAGTTTAGCCAAAGCAATATTAGTTTCTATGCGCCCGTTTCATTGGATTAAAAACCTGGCCGTTTTTGCGGCGATAATCTTTAATGGTAAATTACTTGACCAACTATACTTTAGGAAGACATTGCTGGCTTTTATAGTTTTTTGCTCTCTCTCTTCAGCTTCTTATTTGATTAATGACATTGTAGATGCTCCTTTGGACCGGAAGCACCCGCAAAAAAGGGATCGACCAATAGCTAAAGGAGAGTTGCCGCCCAAATTAGCTGTTTTAGTAGCTATTGGTTTAATTATTATTGGTTTGGGGATATCTTTTGCTTTGGGCTTGCCCTTCCTCTTGTTGGCTGGAATTTTTATTGTTATTCATTTAGTTTATTCTTTTTTCTTGAAAAAACTGCCTATCCTGGATATCTTTGGCATTTCTGTTTCATTTATTTTTAGAGCTTTGGCTGGGGAAATAGCAACTGGGTTTCATTTACCGATTTGGTTGATGCTTACCGTTGTTTTTCTTTCTTTGTTTATTGCTAGTGGGAAAAGAAGAAGCGAGTTGGTGTTACAGGGGAAAAATGCTCGGCCCACTTTAGGTAAGTATCAGAAAAGTTTATTGAATTTTTATTTATCAATATTTGCTGTTGCCACTCTTCTTTCTTATTCCTTGTTTACTTATTTGATTCAGTCGTCGGAGTTGGGTAAAGTAACCCCGCTCCAGAGGTTTTTAGCCCAGAACATTCCTAAACTAGTAAACCGTAAATGGCTGATGCTGACTATTTTTCCGGTTATTTTAGGCATTATGAGGTATTCGCAGTTGGTTTTGGAAAGAAAACGAGGCCAGCAACCGGCAAAAGTGTTAGCTTCTGACATCCCATTGCTGTTTACGGTTTTGCTCTGGGGCTTGATGGTCATTATTGTTGTTTATGCTCTATAATTTCTTGCTTTTAATCCTTTCAATTATTACTCGTTTTTTCGGTTTAGGCTGGGGGGATGGGTTTTATTTTCATCCTGATGAAAACAATATGGCTTGGGCAATTGAACGTTTAGCCTGGCCAAAATTAGACCCAAACTTTTTTGCTTATGGGCAATTCCCTCTTTATTTAACTTATTTTAGTTTGCCTAAGCCGATTTCTTTTGACCAAGCGGTTTGGGGGCTCCGTTTTTGGTCGGCTCTTTTTTCTACTGTGATGATAGTTATTGGTTATCACTTAGCCAGACTGGTTTTTGTCTCAAGGTTTTGGGCTCGGGTTTATTCTTTGCTGCTTATTTTTACTCCAGGTTTAATACAAACAGCTCACTTTGGGACCACAGAGTCGATCCTTACTTTTGTCGGGGTGGCTTTGACGCTTTTAAGCCTGAAATATTTTAAAAATGGAAAGAGGAGAGTTTTAATTTTAGCAAGTTTAGTTTCCTCAATTGGTTTGGCCTCCAAATTAAATGCCGGGCTCTTTTTCTTGCCGCTGATAATTGCAATTTTCAGTCACAAAAACAAATTTAGAAATTTTTTTCTCTGGGCAAGTTTAAGTTTAGTTATCAGTTTCATTTTTTCTCCTTATTATTTGCTGGAGTTTAAAGAAGTTCTAAGAATATTTAAATATGAATCGAGTATTGCCGGCGGTTTTACTCCTATTTTTTACACCCGTCAATTTATTAACACATCCCCTTTTTGGTTTCAATTAAAAAGAATTTTTCCTTGGGTTCTGGGCTTGCCAATGTTTTGCTTATTGATTATAAGTTTATCTGTTTTTGGGTTACATGTTACGGGTTACTTGTTTGAAAAAGAAGGTTTGTCATCTCGACCGAAGTGGAGAGATCTCTTTTTTAAAAACAGGTATATTACCGTTTGTTTGTTACTCGCTGGTTTCCTTCCTTGGTTTGTTTTTAACAGTTTACTTTTTGTCAAGTGGACCCGATTTATGGTCCCTGTTTTGCCCTTTTTGGTTTTATTTATTGTTTGGGGATTGAAAAAGTTAAAAATTAAGAGTTTAAAATACTTATTAATATTTTTATTAGTCTTGCCAGGGGTTTTATATATGAAAATTTACTTACAGCCGGATGTAAGGATTCAAGCAATGGAATGGATAAATAACAATTTGCCCCAAGACTCAGTAATTCTTTATGAAGGAGGGAATGTAATTGATTTGCCTGGCTTGGACCGGGGTAAATTTGAAACGCTTTCTTTAGATTTTTATCATTTGGATGAAAATAAACAGGAACAGGCCAAACTAGAAAAATACCTTAAACAGGCTGATTATTATTTAATGCCTTCTAGGCGCTTATTTGCTAACCATATCCGCCTGCCTGAAAGCTATTCTTATTCTGCCAGTTTTTATCACAAAGTTTTTGTTAGTGACAAGTTTGAATTACTGAAAAAGTTTACCCCGTTTGGACCACTGGGCCAGTTTATGCTAGGAACAGATTTGGTTTCAGAAGAGACATGGACTGTTTTTGACCATCCAACAATAAGGCTGTTTGAGATTAATTAAAATAGATTTTCTTGTTTGACCTGGTCAGGGTTTTTTTCTTTTTGGGGAATAATTGGGTCGTATTCTTTTTTTTCAGGACTAATTTTCCCGGTAATAATATCGGGAATTTTAAGGAAGTCGTTTTTTAATTCATTTTTAATATTGCCATTCCGCAAACCGGCAGCTGGATGATAAAGAGGGTAGAGAAGTAAGTTTATTCCCTGCCAGTTTATTTCTTTGGCCTGGCCGTGAACTTTAGAAATATAAACATCGGGAATAAAATAGTTAAGGGCAAACCGTCCTAGGGTAATCACAATTTTTGGCTCAATTGCCAATAGTTGTTGTTTAAGATATGGGGTGCAAGCTTCAATTTCTTCGGGTTTAGGGTCACGATTGTTTGGGGGACGATGTTTAAGGATATTGCAGATGAAAACATCTTTACGTTGAAGGTCAATATTATTTAACATTTTGTCTAAGAGTTTTCCTGACCGGCCGCAAAAAGGGATTCCTTTTTGATCTTCCCAATAACCAGGAGCTTCGCCAACAAAAACAATTTCTGTTTCTGGGTTGGGACCGCCAGGAACAGCTTGAGTAGCCGATTTATAAAGAGGACACTTTTGACAGCTTTTTATTTCCTGGGCGATTTTTTTGATTTCTTCTTGCACTGACATAAGATTATCTTAAAATAAGAATAGTGAGATTACAAATATT
>CAZHXO010000019.1:0-8976 GCA_964536585.1 uncultured Gammaproteobacteria bacterium | reverse complement strand
AAGCATTGACTAAGTTAGAATAAAACGTTAAAATAGCAGCTAGTATGCTTAAAATCAAATTATCCCAGCGAGGAAAAAGAAACCAAAGAACTTGGAGAATTGTGGTTGCGGAAGCAAAATCCAAGCGCGATGGTAAATACACTGATAATTTAGGTTATTACAATCCTCACACTGACGAATTTGAAGTAAATAAAGATAAGCTCAACTATTGGCAAGAACAAGGTGCCCAATTAACCCAAGGAGCTAAAAAATTATTAAAAGAGAAAAAAATCTTATGAAAGATTTACTTGAGTTTATTATTAAAAACATTGTTGACAACCCTAAAGATATTGAAATTCGGCAAGAAATAGAAGGGGAGCAAATTAAATTAACCGTTTTTGCTCCTCAAGAACAAATCGGGCCGATTATTGGCAAGGGCGGCAAGACAATTAAGGCGATTAAACGACTTCTTGCTGTTAAAGCTCAAGACCAATACTTCACCCTAGAGGTGGAAGAAAAAGAAAAATCATAAAAAGAGATCTTCTTTTGGGGCTCCGCTTTCTGTTCCTTCGGGTATAGTTATTGGTTCAATCTCAGTTAAAGTAAAGCCATCAAGTTTATCTAAAAGCCCAAGCTCATCTTCAGTTAATATCATTTCCTCTGTCGTTAATTTATCCAAATCTTTTGTTTTCACCGGCGGGCTATAAAAAGTCAACAAATCCAACTCTATCCTCAAACGGTTCCCGGAATCACCGACTTTAGAAATCTTACAATCCCTGACTTCAAATAAGGGCAGTCTTTTTTCAAGTGAAGAAAACAAATCAAGTAATTTTTCTTCCCTGCCAAAAACTTTTACTTTAAGAGGCAGTTCTTCAATACGTTTGCTTTTTGAACTTTCCTCCTCAGCCTCTTTTTCGATTTTTCCAGGGGAAAAAGCCAATTCCTCAATCAAAAAGCCGGGTTCGGTAACCGCTTCACGAAGCGACTGTAGAATAATTGGTATGTCTTTATCCTCAGGCAAAGCTTTTAGAGTAATAATTGCCCTATGTTTTAACTGCTCCTCATCTAAAGAAGAAAGAAGCAAATGCTTAGTTCTCAACTCTTCAGTTTTGGCACTGGCTTGCTTAACCTGTTTATTTTGTTCAATCAAATAGCGAATCTGGCCGGGTAAGACAACAATTAAAGACAAAACAGCAATAAATATTATCCCGCCGGGGAGAAAAGCAAACCAGTATTTATCAGGGTCAAATCCTAATTTCATTCTTTCACCTCCAAAACAAAATTCCAATGGCCTTGCTCGTCTTGGCCCAAACCAGTCAAATCAATCTTTTTATATTCTTCCTTCTGGTTAAGCTTTTTTAATTGCTCTTCCAATTGGTTTAAGCTGGATAACGAAGGTAGGGAAGCACTTAACTTTATCGAGCTTTCTCCTAATTCTAAGCGGTTTATTTTTAACTCTTCGGGAAGATAAGAGATTAGTTTAGATAATCGATCGTAGAACAATGACCGTTTATCTAAAATATTAGCTGCCAATTTAACTCTTAAGCGCAGTGATTGCTGTAAATCCACTTGAGGAGAAAACTGTTCCATTGCCCTTTTGAGGTTGGTTTCTTTTTTCTGCAACTGGCCTAAACGAAACCTGAAAAACAACCGACCAGTAACAACCAATCCCAAGACAACTAACCAAACAATTATTCCAATTCCAGCAAACTTTTTTAATTTTTTTTCTAACTCTATGCGCTGTAATTCAAATCTAGTTGCCGTCGGCAACAAATTTATGTCAATTTCTTTCATTTTTATTCAGCCAACCCCCGGGTGGCCAAGCCCATGGCAACAGCAAAGCGGGGCCCATGCTTTTTAATATCAAAAGGGGGCTCAGTTTTTATTTTCAAATCGGCAAAAGGCTGAGCAATCTGAACTTCCAATCCTAAAGTCTTGGTTAGCTCCTCAGAAAAATCAGGCATCATTACCCCACCACCGGTTAAGACAATAACTTCAACCTCCTCGCCCCAATCTTCTCGAAAAGAAAGGAGTGTTTTTTTAAGGCTGTCAACATACTTTTCCCACACCGGCTGCATTGCTTTTACCACCTTACCTTCTAGTTCGTCTTCTTGAAATCCATAAGCTCGGCGATAGCTTTCCGCTTCCTCCTCATTCAAGCCCAAGGACAAACTTATTGCCCGAGAAAATCCCTTCGCCCCCAGAGGAACAGTTCTGGTTAAATAAACCTGGCCAGATTTGCAAGCAGCAAAATAGCTGTGATTGTAAGCCATATCGACAATCAAAGTTGGCATTTGGCCAATTGAAAAATATCTGGCTAAAGCTACTGCTGGGGTTTCTAGGGCAACAAAATCCAAATTTGTTTTTTTTGCTAAATCAACGTATCTGTTGACAATTTTTTTAGGGGCAGCAGCCACAAAAACTAACACCCGTCCATCATCATCTTGGTCAACAATCTGATAATCCAGCTGCACCTTGTCCAACGGGTAGGGGATAAAAGTTTCTGCTTCAAATTTCAACGCCGAGCGGATTTCCTTCTCCTTCATCGGTGGGAACCATTTTAACCGGCTGACAACTTCACTCTCCGGTAAACTGACCACTGCCTTTTTAGTTGTTACTCCGCTATCTTCTTTTAAATTTTTAAGCGCACCACTTAAAGCTTTTAGTTTTTTTTCATTATTTGCCTCGGACAAGGGTATTGGCGTTGAAACCTCACCGGCCCGTTGTAAAACCAAATTCTTGTCTTCCTTTTTTACTTGAATTAGTTTAATGGAAGAGCTTCCAATATCTAAACCAAAAAAATCCATCTTAAATCCATTCTAACAATGTAATAATTAATTGACAAGTTAATTGCCTGAAATGCCAGTTCCGGCAAAAAGCGCATTAAAAAGACTATCCGGAGCTACATTCCAAGATTTAAAAACCCTTATTCGGCGACTAATTTTCTCATTCTCGCTTGATTCTTGCACTTCAGCAGTTGAATATATTTCATGCCCCTGAGATGGTAAATCCGCTCCTGCTGATACCGCAAATCCTGTCCGTCCGTAAAAAGGCCTCGCCACTAAAAACAACGGGGTGCCGGTCAGGCTTAAATCAGCACTATTTTCCATTGAGTTGCCCTGGGCATCATTACAAACCCATGTACCTGGTTGACTAAAGCCGTTTGTATCTCGCCGGGTATCATGAGGATCAAAAGCCCACTTTTTAGTTTCATAACTCCCGCCCTCTTCATAAAAATAGGTTACTTCCAGGGCTACTTGAGTACCGTCTTCTTGATTTTCCCAACATACCGTAATCTCCGGCTCAGAATAGCCATTGTTAAAATCAATCGTCCCATCTTCATTATGCTCCCGCAGCCAAACAACAATAAAATGACCCGGCTCAATGAACTCCAAAGGATAAATGTAATCAGCTGTCCGGCCGACCTCAGAAATACTTACCTGTACATCATCCACTCCTAAATTGCCCCCGCTGATCTCAACTGAGGTTTCTCCCTGCCCCAATCTTCTTAATGCTTCTTCAATTCCTGCTTCTGCAGCTGAAAATGCTTTAGCCGACTCCTGTTCTTTTTCACTAATACTGACGTCAGTCACTGCCCGACGAGATAAAGACAAACCTAAAGTTAGGGCAACTGCCATTACTGTTAAGACAATTAAGGCTATCTGCCCTTCGTTATTATTTTTTATTAAATTCTTTTTCATATTTTAAAACACTAAATACTAACTACTAGCTACTAACTACTATTCTATGGTTTAATTTCCTCCCAGTTCATCGCTGACTCCAATGCTTGGACCAACACTGGGTCAGACAACAAACTAACTAACATGTCCGGCCGGTATTCAAAAACCGATGACGGGGCTAGGTTGTTTTCTATTTCCCGGTCACGGTCATTTGATACTTGCCCGGCGCCGCTACTGTTAGCATCAGCAACAAATATACCTTCAAACAACCCTTGAGGACTGGTATCATCACCAGCAATAGTAATATTCCCGTCAACCAAGAAAATTCCGTGTAAATTCTCAACGTCGCCAGCAATGGTCAAATCTCCAGAAACAACAAACAGGGCAAAATCATTTTCTGCCACTGTATAGTCCTGGTCAGCGGTCATTGACCCGTTAATCAGCCTAACTTTAGGATCTCCGCTTAAGTCCATATTTGATAAATCAGTTTCCGGCTCATCATAATCACTTCCTAAGCGGGTGGAAAAATAAGTGTATCCTTGTCCTTGCGGCTGATCAAGCACATTATCTTCAACATACCAATTGTTAGGATCACCAGCTGAGCCACCTCCCCAATTAACCGTTCCAAAAGCTGCTGGAATGCCATTTTCACTAAACAGACTGGTTCCAGAAGTAGTGTAGCGGTCAACAGTGATAAACGGCAGACACTCCCCACCATTATCATAATTATTTTGACAAGTACTAGGAACACTGTCATCAATACTCCCGTAGGAAGTAATATCACCGCCAACAACCTGTAGCCATTGATCTAAAGCTAAAACCATACCAAAATCAAGCTCTTCAACCACCGGCCCGTCAATAACGGCAAATTGAACATCAGATTCAATCTCAAGCCCATAAGGACAATCACAATCAACTGAGCCTGAGCAAGTCAAATCGTCACTTCTAATATCAGCAATGTAGGTATAAGCAGAAGGGGAAACCAAAGAAAAGCTATAATCACTTAAATAATTCAGAGTAACATTATAGCTGCCATCTCCAGCACTAACATCAGAACTTTCTCCACCACCCAAATCATCAAAACTCAAACTCACGTTACCAAAACCTATAGAAACACTGGGATCTAAATCATCACACACTACCACTGGATACAAACTAGTAATATCAAAAACTGTGCCGCTTACTAAAACATCAATACAATTCCAAAATTCAATTAAGCTGGCTTTAAGCTCTCTCGAAGAACTAGCTTCGGCAAAATCCCAGGCTCTCAGGTAAATATTAGACTCAAAATAATTACTGGCTCCAATTCCACTAAGATCAAGGTTAAAATCAACTGTTAAAGTATCGGTAGAATCATTAAAAAAGGCTGAACTATTTAAAATGGAAAGCTGGTCAAGATGAGACCCGCTCCCAGTTTCTGACAATGTGTAGCCCCCGGCTCCATCATCTTGATAGCGAACCCGATAAAACTCCCCATTACTATAATCATTATCATTATCAAAAATAATATCAGCCCGCTCTATATCTGACAGCCTTGGATTGGGGTAGGAGTCAACATCAGAAAAAGTGGCCGTTACCGAAACTATTTGATTATTATCAGTATCATGATCAACACACAAATCAGTCCCGTCCAAAGCTCCATTGCTAGTTCCTTCTATAGTTACCGACCCATTAGTAGGAGCATTATTAGTAACATAAATGGTCCGCTGGCCAATTTTCCAATTCTCACAATCATTAGTATCACGTTTTATTGCCCATAAATGTAAACTGTGGCTCTCTGAGCCAGTAAATCCAGAGGCATAAAAATCTGCCGTTATATTCCCAGAAAAACTGCCTGTGCTTGCATTAGCAGGAATAGAAGTAATATATACCCCAGTACCTGGATCACCGTCTCGATAAACATGAACTGAATCTACCCCATCATTGCTACCATTTTCATCCTTTGCCCAGCCAGAAATGGTAATTGGCATATCATGAACAAAACTCGACCCCCCACTGGGACTATTCCAACTCGAACTCCTATAATCAGCACAACTTCCGCAAGAATTACCGCAAACATTTGTCCCCGCACTCTGTCCACAAGCAGGAGAACAGGAGTCACAGCCGTCAGTGGTATCAGAATCTGAATCCGATTCATATCCGCAATCATGGCCACAAACAGATGTTCCACAATGATCCCCGCAACAATAATTGTTTGAACCACAGGAACACCCACTGTCACAACCAGTCCAATGGTCATCATCCGATTCGGATCCACAATCATTACCGCAAACATCAGTTCCACAAGATTCCCCGCAGCAATAATCATTTGAACCGCAAGAACACGGGCTTTCACAACCACTCCCTACATCACTATCCGATTCATATCCGCAACTCCCTCCGCAGCCATCCCCACCACAATACTCCCCACAGCAATAATTATTTGACCCACAAGTACAACCGGAAGGACAGGAAGGATCACATTCATAATCACAAAATTCATCTACTATACAGTCACCATAACTGCCACAATCAGAACTACTTGGCTCACAGTCAGCGGGTTTGTCAGCAGTTCCAAGTTCATCACAATCAACATCTTTAGGGTTTAGGCATTGCCAATCACAATTACATACTTCGAAATCAATTGGGCAATCATCATCATCACCATCACACCCAGTATGATCACAAGTTTCACCTGACCAACTACATTCACATACACATGTATTTCTTCCACATTCGTAATGGCCATCACAATATCCTTCTGCTGCCTCAAGCTTTTTAATTTTAAAAGCTCTCAAAAGAATAAAGCCTATTTTTTTTGAAAAAAACGGCCATTTCACCAAATCTTCCTTTCTTATATATTCTGATGCCCTAATACTCTCATTAACAACCTCATCCCAATGGTAAGTAAGTTCCAATGCTTTTGAAACCCCACGATTCAAAGAATCAATTAAAACCCCCGGTGTCAGTTTGCGCCTTTCAATAATATCTTCGGAGTAATATAAATATATTGATAAAGTTCCTGATTGATACTCATTCCCATAAGAAGCGGCAATTTCACCTGCTTTATTTTGGCTGGGAAAAGTATCCTGGACTTGGTCAGTTATATATAAATTAACCCTCTTAACGGGAAGATTTACTGTACTTACATTATCAAACAAAGTTAGTTGCTTTTTTTTACCTAATCTTAGTTTCTTAAATAAATACAGCCGCCATAAGATATTATTCGTCCGAATAGTTTCTGATTCAATTGAAGAATGGTTAATAATTATTTTCCCTTGAGGTAATTTAAAATGAGCCCATCCAACAAGGCTAAAGATAAATAAAACAGGAATAAAAATAAAAAGTAAAAGCTTGTTTCTAAAGCGCGACATTACATTTTCATAATATCACTATCTTAGACGAATTTGCAAGAACAAGAGTCACTTAATTTCTGTCAACTTTTTTTCTAAATGTTCAGACAACTCAACTCTCAGAGGATAATCTAAATCCTCTATACTTTTCTCTCCTTCTAAAACGGAAATCCAATCAACACTTTCTATTATTACTTCAAGCCACGCACGCGTTATTTCATCAAAATTATTTACAAAGACTCTTCCCGACGGAAAAACCTGCATGGCATCGCCCTTTAAACTCTGAGGGGTAAAAGTCGGCGGGATATAATTCCAGTTCATTCTTCTCATCATCAAGGCCGATTTTTTAGACTCATTTAAATAGTTTCTAATCTGCGTTAGTTTTTGCTCACTCAATCTATTTTTATACTCTGATTCATTTATATAATCAAGTTCTGTTTTTTGTTGTGCCAATAGACTCTCATTGTAAAATGATTCTATCCCTAATATAGATATTAATTCTCCATTTCTGGTCACTTTTACTTCGTGACTAAACGGGTGTCCTGGGTGTAATTCCTTCACTCCTGATTGTGTGTTTTCTTTTCTTATATAAGTGAATTTTCCCCGTGGATCTACTTGACGGAAATCATAATTTCCCTGTTCATCCTTACTAAAAATATAATAATGGCCGCCACCGGATTGAACCATACGCAGGTAGTCTTCAAAAGAATATTGCTCCACTAATCTTTTTGCACTATCCATAAGTCTTTGCATATCTTCTTCACTAGCTTTCTGCCATGAACCATCAGTCCAACGATATTGATTCCGCCAATAATTAATTCCTCCTGTTCCTTGCAAAGCCTGGTTCATTACCCAGTTAATAAAATGAGATGCCATAATCATCTCCCCCAATAGCTCCTCATTTTTCAACTCGGCACTTTTAATCGGCATTCTTTCATAAACCTTATCATAAAAATCCATCCCCATTTCAAACTTATAAGGAATTCCTTGAACTTGTCCCTCTGTTTGCCATTTCCAATCAACTTTTTCTCCTGCTAATTCCAGCTCCGGGGTCATTAAATTCCACTCCCCTCGATCAGGATTATATCTTTGAATTACATCCCCCTTTTCACTCTGAATTACAAGCTTACCCTCAGAATCCAGTTCTAAAGATTCCCCTCCAAATAAAGGCTGAGCCCCATTTAAGACAAATGGTTCTCTTGAACTATAACCAGCCAAATGGCTGTGTTCCCCGTCTTTATTAGCTGTCACAAATGCAAATCTTACACTTTCCTCTCCTTTTACGTGATAGGGAACTGCCCCTACTATTTCCTGACCTTCTAATGGAATACCAACTAATGAAAACTGTAAAGGAACAACTTTCTTTTCTCCATCACCATTAATATAAATAGCCCCACCTTTATTTGACTCTTTTTCTACTAAAGTATAATTTTGTACTTCTTCCTCTCCATCTTCCCCCTCAATTACAAATTGCAAGCTCTCAGGTGCAGAAAGGCTTTCTCCCCGAATATCAAATGTTCCTTCACCTTTTTCTACTTTTTCAGTGATTGCTATTCCAGAAGAAACTAAACCCTCTTTAAGAAAAATCTCAATGTTCTCTTTCTCCTCTCTGTTTACCTCTGAAACGGCGGTAAAAAGATTGTTTATTGTTTCTACTCCTAATTGCTGACTTTGGAAGAATTCCACCTTCTGAGTTCTCTCACCACCGGCTTGAAAAACTTGAACTAAGTTCTCTTGATAATTTCCTTCTACTTCAGGGGTTGGAGTTTCTGTTGGTTTCAGTGTTTCTGTTGGCTTCACCTTTTCTGTTGGGGTTTCCACCAGATCAGGAGTTGGGCTTGGTTCTGGAGTTTCTACACTTACAGTTTCCGTAGGTTGAATTTCTTCAGGAGCACAACCAGCAACAGTGCTGGCAGTAACTATTGCTGCAGCTACTCCTCCTGCTACCCTAGAGACAATCCGGCGTCTTCTTTTTCTGTCGCCCT
>CAZHXO010000018.1:0-9031 GCA_964536585.1 uncultured Gammaproteobacteria bacterium | reverse complement strand
CGCCTAGCTTTTTTGCCGAGTTCCTTAACCTCCCTTCTCCCGCGCGCCTTGGTCTGCTCGACCTGCCTACCTGTGTTGGTTTACGGTACGGGTTCTACTATTTCTCCTTACGAAGTTTTTCTCGGCACCAGAACTCGGTTAAGTCCTCTGAAATGAATCAAAGTCATGATCAACCTTGCCTTAAACGGAAGGACGGATTTTCCTATCCTTCCTAGCTTAGTTGTCTAACGCAGCAATTTCACTACTACGTTTAACCTATCCCGATGCGTCACTCCCCAAGTAATAACGAAATAATAGAAGAGCTGGAATATTAACCAGCTGTCCATCCACTATCCAAATTTACTTTGGCTCATGTTAGGTCCCGCCTAACCCAATGTTGACGAACATTGCATTGGAACCCTTAGGCTTTCGGCGTTTCGAATTCTCATCGAAATTCTAGTTACTTATGCCGGCAGTCTCACTTCTCAGCGCTCCACCCCTCCTCACGGAAGGACTTCACCGCCCTGAGAACGCTCCTCTACCAATCTTAATAAAATTAAGATTCTCTGTCTTCGGTGGTCTGCTTGAGCCCCGATTATTTTGGGCGCGACCCGCCAACCTGCCTAAAACGGCAGGTCGACCAGTGAGCTATTACGCTTTCTTTAAAGGATGGCTGCTTCTAGGCCAACCTCCTGGCTGTCTTCGGCGAATCACTTCCTTCGCCACTTAGCAAAACACTTAGGGACCTTAGACGAGAGTCTGGGATGTTTCCCTTTCGCCTAACCAGCTTAGCCCGGCTAGACCGACTTGCCTTTGTACGATTTAGAGCATTCGGAGTTTGATTGGGTGCCGAGGATTCCTCCCCAGGCGCCCATTCAGTCGCTCTACCTCTCTAAACTAACAAAGACGCTATACCTAAATATATTTCGAGGAGAGCCAGCTATCTCCGAGTACGATTAGCATATTGCCCCTAACCACAGATCATCCAAAGAGTTTGCATCCTCTACTGGTCCGGGCCTCCTCACGATTGTCATCGAGATTCACCCTGTCCATGGTTAGCTCACTCGGTTTCGGGTCTTCTGCCATCCGCTGATTGCTCTATTCAAACTCGGTTTCCCTACGCTTACTCCGTCAACTGACGGATTAAACTAGCGAACGACAAAAACTCGCCGGCTCGTTCTCCAAAAAGCACGAGATTACTCGCGCACAGCGCGAGAAATTCCAATTTTCAAATCCCAATTTCTAAATAAATTTTCTAATTAATCAATTCTGAAATTAAATCATTTATTGTAAATTGAAAAATGATAAATTGTAAATTCCTGGTGCTATGCACAAGCTCTCTCTGTTTGTTAGCAAATAGTTTCATGTTCTATTTCACTCCCCTCCCGGGGTTCTTTTCACCTTTCCCTCACGGTACTGGTTCACTATCGGTCAGCACAAGTATTTAGCCTTAGAGGAATGGTTCCCCTAACTTCCCACAGGGTCATATCCCGTGGTACTCAGGAATCCATCCAAAAGTTTCTTGTTTTTGCTTACGGGTCTCTCACCCTCTTTGGAAGCCCATTCCAGAGCCTTCTGCTAACAAAAAACTTTATTTGACAGACCCTATGACCCCCGCCTAAATCGGCGGGTTTAGGCTGATCCCTGTTCGCTCACCGCTACTAAGGGAATCACTGTTGTTTTCTTTTCCTCTGGGTACTAAGATGTTTCAGTTCCCCAGCTTATTCACCCGCGCTACGCGCGGAAATCCTAAATTACAAATCCCAAATCCTAAAAGTTTTGAAAATTAGAATTTAGATATTAGAATTTCCCTGCGTAACGCAGGCTGGCCCTGCTTACACAGGACCGGGTTTCCCCATTCGGATACCGCCGGATCATAGGTTGTTGGCACCTTCCCGACGCTTTTCGCAGCCTTCCACGTCCTTCATCAACTCGTGCTACCAAGGTATTCACTATCTGCCTCAGTACTAGAATCTTCTTTCCCGGCTAGTTACCATATGGTAACTATAAATTGCAGGAAATATCATTAATTTTCAAAGTGCTCTATCACTAAAAAAGCCGAGGCTTTTGCCTCGGCTCCTCAAAAAAACATACAGTTAGTGCAAATATCTACAACAATCTCTTACAAAAATATGTATTTAAGTTATTGTTTATCATTGCTTTATTTAGGAAACCGAGACAAAAATTTATTCCGTCTCTTTCAGTGTTACTATTATACGAAGGATGGAATTTAAAGTCAAGATGAATTAGTAGATAGTAGTTAGTAGTTAGGAGCTAGTATTAAGAAGCGGGATTAATATTATAAAGGTAAATGTTTTCTTTCTTTTTTTGGTAACTCATTCCTGGAATTTGATAATCGTTGGAAACCAGTTTTACCGGGTGGTCAAGCTCTTTGATCAATTTTTCTTTTAACCTAGCCATATATTTAGGGAACAAGTAAGTAGTAATTACTGTTGCCTGATTAAAGTCTGCCTGCCAAAAGCTCTTCAGCTTAACCTCAGCTTTATCCCCTAAACCCAACCCTTTTATTTTCTTTCTCGACTGATAAACTAAAAGCGGGTCAATTTCATAACCAATTGCCTGGGCTCCGCGTTGGGCAGCGGCAATAACAATCCGACCATCACCAGAACCAAGATCAATAACTAAATCGCTTTCATCCACATCCGCTAAATCCAGCATTTTTTCTACATCGCTGTTTTTGCTTGGTCTATAAACTGGACCTGCTTGAGAAGAAAAAGAAATATAATACATATAAATAGAGGCAAAAAGCAGAAAGCCTAGGGCCAGCCAGAAAAGCAACGACATATAAATAGTATATCGTAGTTAGTAGTTAGTAGTTAGTAGTTAGTAAAAACTACTCTCTCCAAATTTACTTCGGCGATCGCTGAAGTAAATTCATAAATCAGATTGTGGGCAAACTAGAAGATGTTAAAATAAATTATGGAATTAAAACAAATTTCGCCGACCATTTGGGAGCTGCCTAAATCTTTTAAAAATACAATGAACGTTCCGGCTAGAATAATCGGTACTGAAAAAATTATCGCCCAAATAGAACCAGAGGTCTTTAATCAATTAGCTAACACCGCCAGCTTGCCCGGGGTGATTGAACCAGTTTGGGCAATGCCCGATGCTCACGTTGGCTTTGGGGTGCCAATCGGTGGAGTGTTTGCCACTGACCCTCAAAAGCAAGGGGTGATTTCACCTGGCTCGGTGGGATTTGATATAAATTGTCTTCCAAAATCCACTAAAGTATTACATCCAGATGGATACAATATCCCCCTTAAACAATGGCTGGAAAGAAAAGAGCGTAAGGTATTAACCTATGACCAAAATCCAAAAAACGAAATTACTACAGCAAAAAGTTCTAACATATTCGTAGGGCTACCTAAAAAAGTTTACCAAATTGAAACAGAATTAGGCTGGAAAATTAAAGCAAGTGAAGATCACCCAATTCTTACATCCGATGGTATGAAAACGACAAGCGAAATTGATAAAAAAGATATGGTTGCTGTTCACCCTTTCAAAGGTGTTAAGTGGGAAAAACCTAAGGAGTTTCTGATCATCAAGGAAATAGACATACAAAAGGCCACCCCCTCCTTTTTAAATACCAAAGCAATAATTAAAGAGCTTAAAAAAAGAAATCTTGTACCTTTGAAAAGTACTTCTAACTTAATTCCTGCTATTTGTCGATTAGCTGGATATATTACCGGCGATGGGAATATCACTTTAACCAGAAAAACAAATACTACCGCTTGTTGGGGTGACAGAGAAGACTTAAAAGAAATAAAGCAAGATTTCAAAAGATTAGGTTTTTCATCTTCAATTCATACTAGAAAAAGAGAGCATAAGTTTAAAAAAGCGAGTTTTAAATTTGAGGAGGTAACAGTCAAAAACTCAGCGAAAAGCTTAGCCGTATATTTAAAGGCACTTGAAATACCCACTGGGAATAAAGCCCATAAAAGTTTTGCTATTCCTGAATGGCTATTAAAAATGCCTAAGTGGTCGCAACGCTTATATTTAGCCAGTTTTTTTGGAGCTGAAATGACTGCTCCTTCTACTCTTAATGGAATTAATTTCTATGAGCCAACTGTTTCCATAAATAAACATGTTGATATTAAAGAAAACGGAATTAATTTTTTAAATGGTATAAAAAAGCTTCTTAAAAATTTCAAAATAAAGACTAGAAGAATTGCCGAAGTGGATAAATATTCAGGCAAAAAAGACAAAACCATTCGGTTGAGACTGCAAATCGCTGGGAATTCAAATAACCTCATCAAATTATTTGAAAAAATTGGTTTTGGATATTGCGAAAAAAGAAAACTACTTTCGCTAGCGGCAATAGTTTACCTAAAAAAGAAAAGGGCTGAAATCAAAAAAAGAAAGCGTGCCTCCAGGCTTGCAAAAGAATTATATACTGAAAACGGAGCTCAAGTATTATATAACCAAAAACTTAGAAAAATCGTTAATAAAAGATTTATTGAAAGATCTATTTGGGGAAACCGTAAAGCTAAACCAAGACCATCTGTAAATTTTCCAAGATTCGAAACTTTTATTCAACAAAATAGTAAGTCTTTCAAATCTGGTATCTGGTGGGACAGAGTAAGAAATAAACAAATAATTAAAAATTTCAAGGAAACATTATATGACATAACTGTTGATCACAAATCTCATAATTTTATTGCCGACAATTTTGTGGTTTCTAACTGCGGCGTGCGTTTAATCGCCACTAATCTAGTTGAAAAAGAAATTAGACAAAAACTTCCCCAGTTAATCGAAAACCTTTATAAAATTGCCGGGGCTGGTCTGGGCGAAGAAAGCAAACTTACTTTAACCACCAAAGAAATAAAGCAGGTCTTGAAAAAGGGTAGCCGATGGGCAGTAGAGAATGGCTATGGAAAGAGTGAGGATTTAAAACATACCGAAAACAATGGCCAAATGCAACCTGCTAACCCTGATACTTTATCTGATAAAGCTATTAAGCGGGGTAAACCCCAACTAGGAACTTTAGGCTCTGGCAACCACTTTCTAGAAGTGCAAAAACTAATAAAAATTTTTGACCAGTCAAAAGCAAAGGAATTAGGAATAAATAAAGTCAACCAAATTACTGTCATGATCCATTGCGGCTCTAGAGGGCTGGGCCATCAAGTTGCTACCGACTACTCCAAGGAATTCAAATCAGTAATGAAAAAATATAATATCAGTATTCCCGACAGCCATTTAGCTTGTGTCCCATTTAACTCTCCAGAAGGTCAAAAATATTTTAAAGCCATGAACTGTGCCGCTAACTATGCTTTTGCTAACCGCCAACTGATTATGCACAAAGCACGAAAGGTGTTTGGGAAAGTTTTCCAAACTAAGCCTGATAAGCTAGGTCTTAACCTGGTTTATGGGGTTACTCATAATATGGCGAAGTTGGAAGTTAAAAGTGAAAAGTTCCCCGGCCACGCCTCTGGCTTACCGAGGGCGGGCAAGGTGAAAAGTAATAAAAAGAAAGAAAAGAAAAAGGAACTATTAGTCCACAGAAAAGGGGCGACCAGGGCGTTTGAAAACCAGCCGGTAATTATCGGCGGGTCAATGGAAACCTCTTCTTATTTACTTTTAGGGACTAAAAAGGCAGAAGAGCTGACCTTTGGCTCCACAGCCCACGGGGCTGGTCGGAGAATGTCTCGAACCCAAGCCAAAAAAGAAATTCATGGTAAAGATTTACAACAGAAAATGAAGGATAAAGGTATCTATGTTAAAACTGCTTCCTTTGCCAGTTTAGCCGAAGAGGGGGGATATGCTTATAAAGATATTAATGAAGTGATTAAAGCAGTTGATGAAACTGGAATTTCAAAGCCAATTGCTCAATTTAAACCGATTGGAAACATTAAAGGCTAATTAGCTTAATGATTCTAGATCAGCTTCGACCATTATTTTCACCAGCCCCTTAAAATCCACTTCTGGCTCCCAGCCCAGATCTTTTTTTATTTTTGAAGAATCGGCTTTCAAAACTTCAACATCAGCCGGCCTGAAAAATTTGGGGTTGACCTCAACTATTTTTTCGCCGCTATCTTTTCTTTTAGCAATTTCATCTACTTCTTCACCCGACCATTCCAACTTAACATTAATTGCCTGAAAAGCGGCATCAACAAAATCTCTAACCGAATGTGTTTCCCCTGTTCCAACCACATAATTTTTCGGCTCCTCATTCTGGAGCATCATCCACATTGCCCGAACATAATCAGGTGCATATCCCCAATCTCTCCGTGCATTTAAGTTGCCTAACTGCAAAGGCTGATTAGTTAAACCCAACTTATAACGGGCAGCATAATGAGTAATTTTATGGGTAACAAAATTAAGCCCCCGCCGTGGCCCTTCATGATTAAACAATATTCCCGCCACGGCAAACATATCATAAGATTGACGATAATTAATTGTCAGCCAATGGGCGGCCAGTTTGGCAATTGCATACGGGCTTTGAGGATAAAAATTACTTTCCTCATTTTGGCTCTCGTCAACAACTTTGCCGAACATTTCGCTAGTAGAAGCTTGATAAAATTTAGTATTCGGTTTAATTACTTGAATTGCCTTCAAACAATTTAACACTCCGAAATAATTTACTTTAGAAGTTAATTCCGGTTGTTTCCAAGACTGACCGACATGAGATTGGGCCGCCAGGTTATAAAACTCGTCTGGCTGATACTTTTTAATTGCTCTTTCTAGAGAAACAGTATCCAGTAAATCACCAGAAAACTGCTCTATCTCACCCCAAAGATGAGATTCAACTCTGCTGGGAGGTTCAGTACTCACTCTTCTAACCATTCCAACTACTTGATAATCTTTTTCCAGAAGAAAATCTGCTAAATGCGAGCCATCTTGGCCAGTAATGCCAGTGATAATTGCGGTTTTACTCATTAACTATACATCCATATTTAACCACAAAAAATGGAAAAATTAAAGGTTAAAAACCTTCGCCGGGAACGGGACATCAATGGATTCGGTGGAAGTAATAAATGATTGGTAATCAGGCAAAATAGAAACCACTAACTCCCGATTTGCTTCATCCAGCTCAGAAAAAATATCATCAAGCAAAAGTAATGCTCTTTTGTCATGCTCTGACTGAACATAGGCCAAATGGGCCAATTTCAAGCCTAAAACCGCTAATCGCTGCTCCCCCCGTGACCCCCAAATACTTAAATTTTTTGACTCGCCACCAAACTCATTAGACAAAATAACAAAATCATCTCGGTGCGGTCCAATTGTAGTTACTCCCCAGTTAAGATCTTTGTCCAATTTTTCTTCCAATAGTTTCACTGTAACCGGGCTAGCTTGATAATCCAGTTCTAAATGACTAAATTTTGTTTTTTCTGTTTGCCAATAATCATTACAAAAGTCAATGAATTTTTGCCTAGCTTTAGTCAGCTTCTCGCCGTTTTTTTCCAATGTTTTACTCCAAAAAAAGAGTTCTTGTTTTTTAGCCCGATCAGCTTGAATCTGTTTTAACACCTGATTACGTCGAGAGACCGCTTTTTGATAAGTTAAAAGGGCTTGATAATACTGCCAGTTTAAGGGTATTAATAAATCATCCAAAAAACCCCTTCTCCTACTAGGCGAGCCGCTAACCAAACTAATATCTTGAGGTTGAAATAAGACCGTCACTAAATGCTTCTGAAATTCAGTTTTTTTTCGTTCTACTTCATCGACCCAAAACTGTTTACTAACTTGCTGGCCATCGTTTTTAATCGCTATTTTCAGATATTTTCCGTTTACCCAGCCTTCGACCATCGCCAATTTTTCCCCCCACTTAATTAGCTCTTGATTAGCCTGGGCTCGAAAGCTTTCACCATTATCCAGCAAAGCAATTGCTTCCAAAAGATTGGTCTTCCCAGCAGTATTTGGCCCAATAACGAGGTTAATTTGGGGGGAGAATTCAAATTGGTGAGAATAGTTTCGAAAGTTAAGTAATTTTATTCTTTTTAATTTCATTCGCTTTCCGGTTGAGCTTTTTCTTCTTCAGTTTTCTGTTTAATTACCTCTACTTCTTCTGGTCCCATTTCTTCTTCACCAACCACCTCTTCTAATTCCTCTTCACCAAGAAGCACTTCTTCTTCAACAATTGGTTCCGGTTCCTCAATCTCTTCCATAAGAGGCTCAATCTTGGCAATAATTTGGTCTTCTTCTGCATGAAGCTCAATTTTATCTGCATCATAATCTAAATCTGCAACAGTAACTGAATCATCAATTTCCTCTAAAGAACTAATGTCTAGCACAAATTTTTCTGGTAATACATCTGGTAAGCCCTCAACCTCAATTTCGCTCATTTGCTGAACTAAAACACCCTCGCCTGACTTATCAGCTGGAGAAACACCACTAAGTTCAACTGGAACATCAACAATAACAGTTTGACTTAAATCAACTTGATAAAAATCCATATGAATTAGGTCGCCTGAAATTGGTTCATATTGCGGGTTTTTCATCATTACTGTCCGCTCACTCATCCGCTGGTCACCAAATTCCAAATTAATCAATCCCGTTTCTCCAACTTGATAAAAAAGGTCTTCAACTTGATGACTGTCAACTTTAATATTAATAGACTCAGTAGATGGGCCATAGACCACAGCCGGTAAAAAACCTTTCCGGCGGAGTTGCTTAACTTTATTCCCAGTTAAATCTCGTTTTTCTACTTCTAGTTTTGGTTGATATTTTGCCATAATCTATCCAAATACTAAATTCTAATTTCTAAATCCTAAAAATTTTGAAATTTGGATATTGATAATTGGGATTTCCCCGCCACTGCGGGGTGGTGGAGATGCCCGGTAGTGAACCGGGGTCCGAAAAAACATTTAAAAAACATCTACAAGCTTAGTTAGACTTAAGTTTAAACTGATAATTAGACGTCTAACAAAACTCTTATCAGCCTTGGTTAATAAAGTTTCTTTTCCTGTCATAACCATTGACAAGAAAATAAGTTCGAATTGTTGACACTCAACTTAATCTCTCGAACAAAAATTAGGCGAATGTCAGGTTTAAGCTCTAGCGTATGCCAAAGGCATTTCTTGAGAACCTGAAG
>CAZHXO010000017.1:0-9044 GCA_964536585.1 uncultured Gammaproteobacteria bacterium | reverse complement strand
ATGCTGATTCTAAAATTAATCCTTTTGACTTAGAAATTTCATCGGAAAAAGAGGATGAAACTGAACTTGGACGTAAAATACTTTCTTTACACAGCTTATTTAAGCTGATTATGGGCGAACTAGACCCGGAAGAAGATGCAATTTTAGACCGCGCTTTAGTGCAAACATATAAAATGCGGGGGATAACTCCTGGTTTAGAAAGTTATGAAGATAAGGAAATGCCATTAATGGAAGATCTTTACAAGGTGTTAATCGGCATGGAAGAACCTCAAGCCTCCTCTTTAGCCGCCCGGCTGGAAAAGTTTATTAAAGGCTCATTTGCTGGACTTTTTAACGCTCAAACCAATGTTGACATTGACAACAAAATGGTTGTTTTCGGTATCCGAGATTTGGAAGAAAAACTGCGGCCGATTGCGATGCATATAATATTGGATTTTATTTGGAACAAAGTTAGAAGAGAACTAAAAAAACGCCTGCTAGTTGTGGATGAAGCTTGGTATTTAATGAAATACCCAGATTCAGCCCGTTTCCTCTACGGCCTGGCTAAACGCGCCCGGAAATACTATTTGGGTATTACTAATATTACCCAAGATGTAGATGACTTTTTAGGCTCACAATATGGAGCAGCAATTGTCAAAAATTCATCAATTCGAGTCTTACTTAAACAACACCCAGCTGCTATTGACCAAATTGCTGAAATTTTTTACTTATCTGAAGGAGAAAAACAGCTGCTACTGTCTGCTGATGTTGGCGAAGGAATATTTTTTGCCGGCCGCAACCACGTAGCCATTAAAGTTGTTGCTTCTGGCAATGAAGACAAATTAATTACCTCCGACCCAGAAGAGATACTTCAAATGAAAAAAAAGGCAGAAAATGGTAAATTATAACCATGGTCGAAACCAATCCTCTTAATCAATATCTGCTTGAACTGATTGACAATCCAAATCTAACTGATGATCTCAACAAAAAGGCATTTATTAAGAAGCTTAAGATTAATAAAAAAGAATTTAATCAACTCGTAGATTATCTCGAGCAATTCTGGGGATTGGAAAAAATATCACAAGAGTCTTGGCTTCAATTTTTCGAACGGGCGATTTTTAAGCTTCGGTCCTACAATAATGTCGCTCAAGAAATTCTTCAAGGTGAAATTCCTGACAACCTAAGCGAACTGGTCAAAGAATTAGAGAATTATGAACAAGAAATCCAACAGGCTAAAGAGAAAATTCTTTCCCAAGTTGAAACGCAATTCTCACAAAAAGAAGCCGACCGTTTAATTATCCGCTTAAAAGAAAAATATCAAGGCGAGCTGCCCGAACAAATCACCCCGCAAAAAATCATCCAGGCTGCAGCTGAACAAAAAATTAGCAATTACACCAATAAAACTTCCAATGTCTTAAAGCTTCATCAACGGCAATCAAAAACCATTATTCAGGCAAATGCTCCAGATAGTTCATTTTCCGACCAAGAACTAAACTTGATAACAGTTGGATCTTTAGGTGAAAACAAGGTTTGGCACCAAACCATTCAACAAAAGTGCGATAATTATGCGGAGATTATTAAACAGATTGAAACAGTTGCTGATACAAAAACTTTAGCCCAACAAGCAGAAATTGCTGAAAAAGTCCAGCCTGTTGTTGAAAAACACAGCGATATTGATAATCCCGAAATTGCTAAAGAAATCAGCCAAGACATTGCTAATGGCTTAATGACTGCCAAAGCTCAGGGCTGGGAGTTAAAACCAATTCCTAATACTGATGCTAGTGTCACCACCCCCCAAGTGGCCTTAGCTTTTAAAAGCAGGAATATAAGCCTTAAAGAGCCTTTGGCCGTTTCTGAAATTGTGGACACCGCTTCTGAATCTTTATCAGAAATGCCGTTGTATAGTAATAAAGTTAGACAGATAAATCACATTACTCTTCAAGCTAATGTAACTAAACACCTTAATAATAAAGGCTTAAACTTAACTCCGAGCCAAAAAAATCAAACAGCAGAAAGTATCAGCTATGGGTTTCATATTCCATACACCACAAAAACAATTAAACAAGCATACAGTCAAACCCATCAGACAAAAGGTGAAGAAATAACTAAACCTAGCTTATTACAAAAACTAAGATTTATCCAACAATCTGACCAAGCGTTAAAAGCATTTGAAGAAGATCCATACAAGGGTGTCTTTAAACAAATATTTGCTAGCCATTATGCCCAAATGACTCCAGAGGAGTTAAAAACCGAAATTTCACTTCTAAACAGCATGAGAAGCTTTGCCCGAACTACAACCGCACGCGGGCCAATTATTAATCTCCATGCCACCCAGTTTGAAGCCGCCCAAACTGTTATTAATCACCCTCTCTATCGACTTTCGTCTCCCTTATTAAGACTAAGTAAGTCTAAGGTGGCTAAAAGATTAGGACAAACTGCAATTGGCAAAGGATTTAAAAAAGCCGGCGGTTGGCTGGCCCAAAAAATTGGTTTGTCTGGAGCAAAAGCAGTTAGTGAACAAGCAATAACCGGAACTATTGCCTCTGCTCTTGGAATTCCTTCTGGTGGTGCTTCTCTACTCGTTTGGGCGGGATGGGAACTTTTAAAAATGGGTGCTAAGAAACTGTTCGGCGGTATTAAAAGAATCTTTAAGGGTATTGGCTCGGCAACCGGCGGTTTTTTTGCTGATATTTTCTCTGGCGGGAAAACAGAAACCTCCCGTCAAAAAGCAGGTATTTTAAAGGCACTACAAAAAGGATTGTATGGAACTGGGGCGACAATTGGAACTTTAATCAGTCTTCCTTCAGCCTTTAACGCCGGGCCAATAATTGTTTTCAGCTTTCTTATTTTTTTCGGACTTGTATTACTTGGGTTTTTGCCTCAACAGATGATGACCCAGTCGCGCCGCCGCCCGCCCTTGGGCCGCGGTGGTGAGGGAGTAACTCAAGCAGAACTAAATATCAATGCTATTGAGGTGGATTTGTCTACTTGTGATATCCCCAGTCCAAATGCAAAAAAAGCTTGTGCTTTAAGTCAGGCTTTTGGCCAATGCTTTTCCGAAGGAAAAATAACAAGTATAAATTCAAGTCTAGTTGAGGAATGCATCCGAAAAACAGAAGCATTAATGTCTATTTTATCTGAAACACAAATAAATCATATTGTCAACAGCATCTCCTACTCCGCCAATACATATGGTGTCCTTCAGTGCGTTGGTTTTAAAAGAGCAGTTGAACCAAATCTGCCTGGTTGTGGAGACGCAAAACACTTTATTAATGCCGGCTGCAACCGTTGTCGACCCGCTAATCCCTTAGAACCGGGTGTCAATGCTGTTTTTACCGGCGGAGCTTACGGACACATTGCTATTGTTTTAGAAATAGATCAGGAGAATGGATTGGTCACTTTAGCTCAAGCTTGGGGCGGATCAGGAAGAGTCAATTTTACCCAAGTTCCGATTGCCAGCGTTGATGAATTTATTGATTGCCGCTAAAATAAACTTAGATGAAAAAAATAATTAAATTTTTTAAACAATATCAACTAATCATTATTCTTGCTGTTATTGCCGGAACTCTAGCCGGTTATAAACTGTTTTTTGCTCCCCAAGAAGAGCAAGAACCTGGACAAATTACACCAAGCCCATCACCAAATCCAACACCGACTCAACGGAGCCAAACTGAGCAAGGTATTACTGAAGATGAATTTGTCCAAGACATTATTGACCAATACCCGTTAACTCCTTACCTCCCCTACCCAGAAGAAAAATACACGATTAAATATACCGCCCCAAAAACAATAGAAGTAAGTGTTAATCAAGCTACTGAGTCGGCTTCACAAGATGAAGTTTTAACTTGGATTGAAGATCAAGGCGTTGACCCAGATACACACACTATTAATTGGCGATTCTAAACCCATCAAAGATCAACCCGGACGGGCATAATGATGTGAAGCCAATCTTTATCAGTTGGCGCTTTAAAAACTCCTGGAGATAGAGATTCATTAAATTCCATTTCAATTACTTCCTCTTCAACCGGTACTGCTTGCAAAAAGTCAATTAAAAAGCGGTAGTTAAAAGCAATTTCTAATTTTTCACCTTCTAACTGCGCTCCAATTTCATTTTTGTTCTCCCCTACGCTCGGGGCGTTAGCAGAGATTACTAACTTATTATCCTTGATAGAAAACTTGACCACATTAGCCGATTCCCGGGCAAAAACTGAAGCCGCTCTAACCGCAGAAAGAAACTCATCTTTATTCACTGAAACACTGGTCTCTTTTTGATCAGGAATAATTTCTTGATAATTAGGAAACTCGCCCTCAATTAACCGAGAAGTAAGTTGCAAATTTGGGAGCATAAAGACTACTTGATTTTCATCTTTAGTTAATCCAACTTTAATTTCCTCTTCTCTATTTGTCAGCCGGATTATTTCTGTTAAACTCCGAGCAGGAACAAGAAAAGCTTTGCCTTCCTGACTAATTTCTACCTCTTTAACATCTTTTAAAGAAAGACGGTAGCCATCTGTAGTCACCATCCGGTATTCTTGGTCGCCAAACTGCCAGTTAATTGCAGATAAAACCGGCCGGGTATTATCATCAGCGGCAGCAAAACTAACTAAATTAACTGCCTGATCTAATTTTTCTAGAGGCACCGCCATTGTTTTTTTATCATCGGCAGAAGGAATTTCTGGAAACTCGCTCGCTTCCATCCCAGAAAATTTACCCTCCCCTCCATTGGAAAGAAGGTGAAGCTTTGTCTTTCCTTTAGTTTTTAAACTTAATTTTCCGGGAGCAAGATAAGAAACAAATTCATTAATTTCTTTAGCTGGAATAGTTATTTGCCCCGGCTTTTGAACTTTAGCATCCAGCCAATACTGAATACCAATATCTAAATTAGTCGCTGATAAACAAAGTTTATTATCGTCAGTGGCCGTAAATAAAATATTGGTCAACACTGGTAATTGCGGTCGGGAAGCAACAAATCTTGACACAGTAGCCAACCCTTTGCTTAATTCTTCTTGTAAAACCTCAAGTTCCATTTGAACTAATACTATATTAAAGAAATGAAAAAATCAATCCTAAATTTAGCCCTTGTCAATTGTGGATAAACTTTTTATAATGTGGATAACTGCCCTCAAAATTTTTATGGCCACAAAAGATCCAAAAAGTCTCTGGTCCAGCGTATTGGCAGAATTAAAACTTTCATTGAGTAAAACAATTTTTACGACGCTTTTTGCCAATACAAGCTTAAAAGAATATAAAGATGGTCAAGCGACTATTAATTGTCCTAATTCTTATTTGGCCGATCTTATCAGAAAAAGATATTCTTCATTAATCAAATCTGCTCTTGAAAGCCAAACGCAACAAGCAGTCAAATTGAATTTTGAAATTAAAGCAAAAAATACAAAAACAAAAAAAGATTCCGGGCCGTTGTTTAATAAGTCAGACAAAGAAAAAAAGCAGAAAGAAGCAAAAAATCAGGATAGGCAAGTTATCCACAAGCAGTTTGCTTCCCCACATCAAAAACAAGCAAATTTGCATCCCAACTTTAATTTTAATACTTTTGTTGTTGGAGACACTAATCACTTTGCTTTTGCTGCTTCACAAGGAATTATTAAAAGTCCAGGCGAAATCTATAACCCCCTTTTTATCTGGGGCGGTGTCGGCGTTGGAAAAACTCACTTAATACAGGCAATTGGTAATCGGCTGATGGAAACTTACCCTAACTGGAAAATTCTTTATGTTTCCGCAGAAACATTTAGTTCTGAACTTGTAGCCGCTTTAAAAGAAAACGCAATGAACAAATTCAAACATAAATATCGAAATGTTGATGCTTTTTTAGTTGATGATGTTCAGTTTATTGCTGGTAAAGAATACACTCAAGACGAGTTTTTCCACACTTTTAATGCTCTGCATATGTCGAATAAACAAGTTATTTTGACATCCGACCGTAAACCCGAAGAAATCCAACCGCTTAAAGACAGGCTCACTTCTCGATTTATGGGCGGTCTAACTGTTGATATCCAAGCGCCGGATTTTGAAATGCGGGTGGCGATTTTAAAACAAAAGGCAGAACAACGAAATATACCTATTTCAGATGACGCGATTACTTTTATTGCGGAGACGATTCAATCCAATGCTCGAGAGCTGGAAGGTAATCTCAGTCAGATTGCCGCCTCTGCCCAAGCCAAAAACACACAGCCAGATCTAAAGTTTGTAAAAAACTTTTTTGGTTTTAAACAAAACAATAGCCATCAGAAAAAATCAATTTCTCATCGAACAATTATTTCTAAGGTAGCTAAGCATTACCAAGTAAAAACTTCTCAAATAAAAGGCAGGTCTAGAAAGAAAAAATTAGCCAATGCTAGACATATTGCTGCCTATCTATTGAGGAAAGAACTACAATACTCTTTAAAAAGAATTGGCGAGCTCTTAGGAGGAAGAGACCACACAACAATTATCCACTCTGAGGAAAAAGTTGATCGTTTGTTTTCCACTAATCAACAAATTAGACACGATATTTTAGAAATAAGAAAAGCGATTTATGAATAATCCACAATTAGTCTAATTTTGTCCACAGTTTTCTCCACAAAAACTAGTTACTTTTCCACTGCCTATAATTAATTACAGGCAGAACATTATCGGTTAAAATTTAAAATTTTCAAGAGAGTTTTGGGGGAAGTTTGTTTAAGATTTAGTTTTCAAGAACAAATTTAAATTGGCCGACTACTCAACAATTCACTTTTCAACACGACCTACTATTACTACTACTATATTTATCTCTAATATTTTTGTTTTAGTTTGTTTTAGAACTTTTTAAAAATTGACTATTCGAAAATTTTCTACCTATGTTATAATAGTTCCACTATGGGAAAAGGAACAAAAAGAACCTACCAACCTAAAAAGAAAAAAAGAGCTAGGAAACATGGATTTCTAAAGCGAAAAAAGACAAAGAGCGGACAGGAGGTTTTAAAATCAAGGCGTAAAAAAGGGAGAAAAAGATTATCAGTACCTGTTGGTAACCCGGCTAAGTAATTTATGGCGTTGAAAAAAGAATTAAGGTTGAAAAAGAATAAGGACATTCAGGCTGTTAAGCAAAAAGGCCAGATTTATCATACTCCTCTTTTCTCAGTTCTTTATCTTAAAAAGCAGCAAAACGGACCAAAATTTGGTTTTGTTGTTTCAAAAAAAGTTGATAAAATAGCTGTTGTAAGAAACAAGATAAGACGACAAATAACAGAAGCAGTAAGAAATTTATTGCCGGAAATAAGAACTGATGTTTACGTTCTATTTTTAGTCCAAAAAAAGGTGAAGCAGGCAGATTTTGAAGAGATAAAAAAAAATTTATTAAAAGTTAAACCTATCTTTAGGTAATTTTTTATTCAATAATATTGCGATAATTATGCGATAATTATGAATATTTGGCAAACATTTTTATTTCAACCATTATTAAATGCTCTGATTGCCTTTTATCATTTATTTGGTAATTTAGGAGCAGCTATTATGGGGATGACGGTTAGTTTGCGAGTTTTACTTTTACCTTTGACCTTGCCAGCTTTAAAAACGGCTCAGAAAATGAAAGATATTGCTCCTGAGCTTGAAAAACTGAAAGAAGAGCATGAAGATGACAAACAAGCTTTAGCTCAAGCCCAAATGGAGTTGTATAAAGAGAAAGGCGTAAAGCCTTTTGCTGGTATTTTGCCTCAAATTTTACAAATTGTGATTTTAATTGCTTTATTCCAAGCATTTAGAAACGTTCTTGGCAATAACGGCGGGGTAAGTGAACTTAATAGATTGTTATATCCCTTTTTAAAGCTCCCCGAACAGACTACGCTAAATTTAAGATTTTGGTATCTGAACCTTTCAGAACCGGATCTAATTAATCTTTTTGGAAAAAAAGTTCCAGGATTATTTTTAGTTGGAGCAGCAGCAACCCAATTTTTATCAGCCAAATTAAGAATGCCCCAAGCAAAGGAGCAAGAAAAAGTAGCCAAAGAAACCGAAGACAAGAGAGATGACTTTGCTTCTATGATGCAGACTCAGTCAATGTATCTTTTTCCGATTATGACTTTATTAATCGGAACTCGGTTTCCATCAGGCTTGATTTTATATTGGTTTGTATTTAGTTTGTTTAATTTAGTTCAGCAATTAGTTTTAAATAAAAAAAATGAATAAACAGGAATTGGTAAAAAACCTGACCAGTCAGCTTTTAGAGAAGCTTGGCTTTCAGGCGGAAATTAATACGGTTAAAGATGAGGAAAATGAAGCAATTAGACTAAAAATTGAAGTTGAAGACCCAGGCCATTTAATTGGTTTTCACGGCAAAACTTTATCGGCAATGCAATTAATTTTGGGTTTAATGCTTTTTCATCAACTAGGTGAGTGGCAAAGGGTTTTAGTTGATATTAACGAGTATCGGAAGGAGCAGGAAGAAAGATTGAAAAAAATTGCTATGAATGCGGCGCAAAGAGCAAAAATGAGCGGTCAACCAGTTGCTCTTTCTCCAATGACTCCATTTGAAAGAAGGATTATTCATGTTACCTTAACTGAAGACCCGAAAGTAGAAACAGAATCCTCTGGTGAGTCGCCCCGTCGGTATGTAGTCATTTCTCCTGTTAGTGAATAAACAACTAACATTTGACAATTGACATTAATTTTTATTCCACTGTCATTTCGACCGAGTGAAAACGAGTGGAGAAATCCCTTTTCCTTTATAAAAAGGGATTCCTCGACTAACGCTCGGAATGACAAGGGTTTATATTATAATAATAGTATGAAGAAAATAGTTAATAAAAATGCTTATCGTGAATATGATATCCAAGAAAGATTGGAAGCAGGCATTAAACTTACTGGGCCGGAAGTAAAAGCAATCCGAACTCGGGGGATTCAGCTTAAGGATGCTATTGTTCGATTGGAGGATAACGAAGCCTATTTGATAAATGCTAATATTAACCCCTATCCTTTTGCTAAACAAGAGAATCAGGATCCAAAAAGAAAAAGAAAGCTTTTATTAACTAAAAAACAGATTAAAACCCTGAAAGATGCAAAAAAAGCTAAATTGACAATTGTGCCTATTG
>CAZHXO010000016.1:0-9134 GCA_964536585.1 uncultured Gammaproteobacteria bacterium | reverse complement strand
TGCCTTTTTACTTTTTGTTTAATTATCATCCTACGGCAATTGTTTATTTTGTGTCTTTTTATAATTTTGTTTTTTTAGTAGCGGGGATATTTTTAATTAAAAGAATGTTTGATTTAAAAACAGCACTTATTTTTATGTTTTTTTGGTTATTGAATCCTTTAACCCGCAGTCTAGACAGAATTGCATGGAACCCCCTGCTTATCCCGTTGATGGGACTGATACTTGTTTATTTCATCAGCCGCAGCCAATTGAGAAAATTAAAAGATTGGCTTATAACTGGGATAATTATTGGTTTGGGGGCGAGCTTTCACTTTCAGTTTTTCTTGTTTTTACCGTTAATATTTCCTTTTCTTAAGGATGGATATAAAGATGCGCTTAAAAAGATATGTTTAAATATGGTCGGTATATTAATCACCTGGTTGCCAATATTTATTTTTGAATTAAGAAACAATTTCTTGAATTTAAAAGCAATTTTAAGACTAGCCAAGGAAGAAGGTCAAAAAAACACAACGGCTTTTTTCCCGGTTTGGAGAAATTTTGTCAGTTCCCTTTTCGGCGGAATAAATAAATACTGGCTGAGCCTGGCAGTGTTTATTAGTGTTTTATTATTACTATATTTTTATTATCGGGAAAATAAGGATAAATTGTGGCTTGGATTGTTGTTTGTTTGGATAGGTTTTCCGCTCTTTTTTGCTTTCTACGGCCGGCGGCCTTCAGAATATTATTTTATGTATTTATTAATTCCTGTTTTTATATCGGTAGCAAAATTATTAAGTAATCTGTTTTCTAAAAAGACGATGGGGAAATTTTTATTAGTTTGTCTTCTACTTGGTTACGGATTTTGGGCAATAAGTAAGTGTGATTTTAGCGAAACTGAGCAAAAGGGGTTGCTTTATAAAGACAGATTAACCACTTTTATTAAACAAGTATCCGCTAACAGAGAGGTAAACATTTCATTTAAGGCTGAAAGGGGTGAGGATGCTGGACTGGATTATTTACTTGAGCTAAAAGGAGTTGATTATTTAAATCATTCTGAACTGCCATTATGGGAAATAATTATCCCCACAAACCAAGGAGAATATCTGTTTGGTAAAATGAGAGTTAAGGTGCCTGATGATTGGCAAAAGAATTATTGGTTAACTGAGGAGAGGTATATTGAATAGGAAGCTTTTTATTTCAATTATTATCCCTTGCTATAACGAGGAGGAGAACTTAAAAAGGGGCGTATTGGGAGAAGTGGCTGAGTATTTAGCTGAAAAAGATTTTGGTTGGGAGGTAATAATTTCTGATGACGGCTCGACCGATAACAGCAAAGAAATTATAAACCAGTTTGTAAATAAGAATCCCGGCTTCCGCTTACTCAAAAACAGACACGGTGGTAAACCATGGGCGGTGTGGAAAGGAATAGAAAGAGCTGAGGGGGAATGGATCTTATTTACTGATATGGACCAATCAACCCCAATAGAAGAATTAGAAAAACTGCTCCCGTGGATGAAAAAGGATTATCAGGTGGTAATTGGCTCCCGGGGAAGGAAGCGGGAAGGCTTTTCAGTTATTAGAAAGATTGGCTCCAGTGTTTTTAAGTTTTTAAGAAGTTTATTTTTATTATCCGGCATTAACGATACTCAGTGCGGATTTAAAGCGATGAAAAGCAGATTAGCGTTAGAAATATTTCCGGAACTGCAATTTTTCCAGGATATTGACAAGGAAATTAAGGGCTGGCGGGTTTCCGCTTTTGATATTGAGATGCTTTTTTTAGCCCGGAAAAATGGGTGCAAGATTAAAGAAGTTCCGGTTATCTGGGAAGACAGGGATGCGGCTGTTGAGAGTAAGCAGAAGAGTTATATTAAAGAATCAAAACAAATGGCCCAAGAAGTTTTAAGAGTTAAATTAAATGATTTACGAGGCAAATATGATTGAAAAATTTCAATTTTCAAATATTCAATTTTCAAAAAAAGATATAATACCCCTTTTTCTCTTAATTGCCCTTTTTATATTTACTCGGATTTATCATCTAAATAAACTTCCTATTTTTGCTGATGAAGCTATTTATGTCCGCTGGTCACAGGTAATGAGGGCGGAACCGACATTAAGATTTTTGCCCCTTCAGGATGGCAAGCAACCATTGTTTATGTGGCTGACAATACCTTTTTTAAAACTTATTTCTAATCCCTTAATTGCCGGGCGGACAGTTTCTGTTCTTTCCGGGCTGGTTAGCTTAATGGGGATATTGTTTTTAGGTTGTCTGCTGGAGCTTCATAAAAATGAAATTGTTTTGCTTGGCCTTTTTTATATTTGGACACCGTTTGTTTTCTTTTTTGAGCGCATGGCTTTAGTGGATAGTTTATTATCCGCTTTTGGTATTTGGGCTTTTAATTTAAGTTTATTATTGCATAAAACAGAGCGGCTTGATGTGGCGATGTTGTTAGGTTTTGTTTTGGGCGGTGGTTTGCTAACCAAAAGTCCAGCGAAATTATTTGTTATTTTGTCCTTACTTAGTGTTATTGGACTTAGCTTAAAAAAACTTTCTTTAGTAAAGTTGATTAAAAAAGGTGGATTGTTAGCGGTGAGTTTATTTATTGCCTTTATGATGTACAACATTTTGAGGCTAGGCCCTAATTTTCATATGGTCGGTTTGCGCAACCAAGATTATATTTGGTCTTTTTCAGAATTGATTAAAAACCCTTTTCGATCACTAAGCTCAAATCTAATAAATTCTTGGCGTTATTATAGTCATTACTTAACCTGGCCACTGTTTATACTGGCTTTAATCGGGATTGGCAAGTCAATTTTTAAAAGCTTAAAAAATAAAAATCTAACCCTTTTCATTTTGCTGGCTTGGTTAATTGTGCCCTTATTTAGCTTTTCTGCTCTTGCAAAAACATTTACCGCTCGCTATCTATTATTTACTGTTCCGGTTTTAATTCCTTTTCTTGTTTACGGATGGAAATGCGTTGCCAAGATTGTCCCAGTGCAATTTCATTTTTTACCCCTGATTTTATTATTTGTTTGTCCCTTTTTGTTTGTTTATCATCTTTGGCATGATCCGGTTAAGGCA
This sequence comes from uncultured Gammaproteobacteria bacterium, assembly GCA_964536585.1. Classification (GTDB taxonomy): domain Bacteria; phylum Patescibacteriota; class Microgenomatia; order UBA12405; family JAHJSD01; genus CAZDJQ01. The sequence continues at coordinate 6,076 of CAZHXO010000016.1, read as the reverse complement.
AATCTGCCCCAGGATGAACGAGCCGGTTATCTACAAGATTGGACCGCCGGCTGGGGCTTGAGGGAGATAAGTCAATATTTAACTTCACAGCCCAAAGATAAGAATATTTTAGTCGGAACCGAAGGTTATTTTGGGACTCTTCCCGATGGTTTGCAGATATATGTTCAAGATGAACAAAATATTAATGTAATTGGGGTCGGTCTGCCGATTAAAGATATACCTGAACAATTAAAGGAATCAAGAGAAGCAGGAAATGATGTTTATTTGGTTGTTAATAAATCAAGGTTTACTATGGATGATTGGGAAGAATCGGGTCTGAAGATAATTAATCAATTTCCTAAACCTGGTAGCGACAAACTTCTGTTTTTTGAATTAGAATAAGTATATGTTAAAAAAAATTAAATTGGTCGGCCTAATTTTGATAATAAGTTTTTTAAGTTATAAGAGCCTTCTTCGCCAAGGATATTTTCCAATGCACGATGATATGCAACCAATAAGAGTTTTGCAGATGGATAAGTGCTTTAGAGACGGTCAAATACCCTGTCGTTGGGTGCCTGATTTGGGTTATGGGTATGGTTATCCTTTGTTTATTTACTATTCACCCTTGGCTTATTATGTAATGGAGTTTTTTCATTTACTAGGTTTTTCAATCCTAGCTTCAATCAAAATCGAAATAATTTTGACTTTTATTGCTTCGGCTTTTGGCATGTACTTGCTGGGCAAAGAATTATGGGGCAAATGGGGCGGTGTGTTAAGCTCAGCTTTTTATATTTATGCACCCTACCGTGCTTCTGATGTTTATACGAGGGGAGCAATTGGTGAAGTTACAGCTTTTGTTTTTTTACCCTTAATATTTTGGGCAATTTTGAAATTTATTAAAACAGAAAAACAAAGGTTTTTGGTTTATTTGTCCTTAAGTTATGCTGGATTATTATTAACCCATAATATCTCGTCATTGATTTTTACCCCGATTGTTGGTTTATGGGGTTTGATTTTGTTGCTTATCTATAAAAAGTGGAATTTTATTCTTCCTTTGTTTTTATACTCGCTGGTTGGTTTTGGTTTGGCTGGATTTTTTGTGATTCCAGCTTTTTTTGAGAAAAATTATGTGCATGTGAAAACAATGACTGTTGGATATTTTAATTATTTAGCCCATTTTCTTTCCTTTAAACAACTCTTTTTATCGGGTCACTGGGGTTATGGAACAAGCGAACTTGGACCCTATGACGACTTAAATTTTTCCGTCGGCCTTTTGCATTGGCTGTATGGTTTATCGGCCTTACTTATCGGCTTTTTAAGAAGGGAAAATGCTAAGCTTAAATGGATTATTTTAGTGTTTTTAGCTGGAGTTGGATTGGGGGGTTTATTTATGAGCCATCAGAGGTCAGTATTTATTTGGAATAATTTAAGTTTGCTTTCCTATCTCCAATTTCCTTGGCGGTTTCTGACTATTGCTGTTTTTGTTTTTTCGTTGATGGCAGGAGCGGTTGTCTTTTATTCAAGAAAAAAAAGAATTTTAATTGCCCTGATGAGTCTTCTTTTGGTAATTTATTTTAATTTTTCTTACTTTCGGCCGGCAAAGTGGTTAGACATCAGTGATCAAGATAAACTCAGTGGACAGGAATGGGTTAATCAACAAACTGCCAGCATTTATGACTATCTTCCTATCTGGGCTAAAGAACCGCCAGCCGATAAGGCTTTTCAAAAACCTAAATTTATTGACGGTGAGGGCGATGTAATGAGTTTCCAAAAAGGAACAGATTGGTTAAAAGGAGAGATTAAGGTCAATTCTGACTGGGCAAAAATACGACTTCCGAGTTTTTATTTTCCCAATTTCGTTGTTAAAGCAGACAAGGAGAAAATTCCAATAAGCTATGATAACCATTTAGGCTTAATTACTTTTGAACTTCCCAGGGGAGAGCATCAATTTATTGCCCATCTAAAAAATACCTGGCTGAGAAATTTGAGCCAGGGATTAACTGTTTTAAGTGTTATTTTCTTATTATTAAAAGGGGTTATTTCCAATGAAAAAGAATAAATTATTGATTTTAATTATAATTTTTATTGCTGGTTTCAGTTTGTTGAAATCAGGGTATTTTTCAATGCACGATGATTTACACATTATCCGCTTACATCAAATGGAAAAGTGTTTTCATGATGGCCAAATACCCTGCCGGTGGACACCAGATATGGGGTTTGGATACGGGCTACCTTTATTTAATTATTATTCACCGCTTGTTTATTACTTGGGGATGTTTTTAAGACTTTTTGGTTTAAATTTTGTGTTGATAACGAAACTTCTCTTTCTGTCAGCAATTGTAATTTCAGGTTTGGGGATGTATTTTCTAGCTAAGGAATTTAGTGATAAGCTAGAAGCAATATTAGCTACAGCATTATTTGTTTTGGGCCCTTACCGGGCGGTCCAAATATATGTTAGGGGCGCTTTAGCAGAATGTTGGGCTGTTTCGCTTTTGCCCTTAATTTTTCTATTTACATATAAATACATTAAATCGGAAAAATTTAATTATTTTTTACTTTCTACTTTGTTCATATTTTTCTTTTTCCTTTCTCATAATATTTTGCTTGTTTTAAGCGGGCCGATAATAGCTGTTTGGGTTGCCGGTTTGATTATTAATGAACGAGCTTATCATTTAATAAAAAATTGCCTTCTTATCATTGTTTTAGCTTTTGGCTTAGCTGCTTTTTTCTTAATTCCGGCTTTTTGTGAGCGAGATTTAATTGCGGTTAAAAAATTAACTTCTGGTTATTTTAATTTTCGTAGCCATTTTGTCAGTTTAAGACAAATGTTTTTATCGCGGGATTGGGGTTACGGAAGTTCAGGCCCAGGTGTTAACGACGGGCTGTCTCTTCAGATTGGTTGGCCACATTGGTTATTGGGCATCTTGGGAATTTTCTTTGGTTGGCCTTATTGGTTTTTTGGTATTTTGGGATTGATTTGTTCTTTTATGATGCACGCAAGGTCAATCTTTATTTGGAAGATGTTTCCGATTTTGTCTTTTGTCCAATTCCCGTGGAGATTTTTAGGTTTAGTTACCTTTTTATTTTCCCTGTCTGCCCTTGGGGTTGTATCTAAAATAAAATCTAAAATCCTTAAAAAGTTGGCTGTATTAACAATGATTTTGCTTACTATTGGCTTGAACTTTTCTTACTTCAGCCCAAAAGAACATTATCCAGGTTTAACTGAACATGAAAAATTGTCTAACGAGCAATGGCTGGTTCAGATTAAGGGTTCAATAAATGATTACCTGCCTAAAAAGGTCAAAACAATTCCTCAAGTTCAAGGTGACAAACCAGAAGTTGTTCAAAATGAGGCAAAAATCCAAGATTTCCGTCAAAAAAGTGATTATTTTTGGTTTAGGATTGAGTCTTTGGGGGACGGAAGTGTTAAAGTACAAGTTCCAATTTTTGACTTCCCTCACTGGCAGGTGTTAATTGACCGTAAAGAAGTCAGCCATGAGGTTGATAATGAAAGCGGTGTGATTCAAATTGCAGTTCCTGAAGGCCAGCATATGGTTGAAGGTTGGTTTAAAAATACGAGAATTAGAAATTTAGCCAACTTAATTACAATATTTAGCTTGTTTAGCCTATTGTCTATAATTGTAATTAAGCTTAATGGGGAAGAAGAAAATGAAAAAGATTAATTTATTTTGGTTAGTTCTGGTATTTACAGCAGTGTTGTTGCAGACCAGGTTTTTATTTAAACCCGGCTTACATACTTTCTCTGATGAAGCTCACGTGGCTAATTTGCACCAAATGATTGCCGGATTTAAAAGCGGTCAACTACCGCCGCGTTGGGCCCCGAATATGTTTTATGACTATGGACATCCAATGTTTAATTTTTATTATCCCTTACCATTTTATTTTGGAGCTTTAATTAAAAGTTTATTTAATTTGAGCTTGGTTACCAGCCTAAAAATAATGTTTTTTGCGGGGACACTATTCTCTGGCCTTTTTTTCTTTATTTTGACACGCCAGTTTGCTTCACCGTTAATATCCTTAACCTCAACAATTGTCTATTTATATACTCCTTATCGAGCTGTTGATTTGTATGTCCGCGGTGCAATAGGGGAAATTTGGGCTTTTGCCTTTATGCCCTTGACCCTGTTTGCCTTTTTAAAATTAGTAAAAAAATTGAATTTTAAAGCGATGGTTTTTGCCAGTTTATCTTGGGCATGCTTGATCCTCTCTCATAATGTAATTAGCTTTTTATTTTTAGCTTTCTTAGTTTTTCTAATTTTTATATACATAATTTTCTGTCAGAATAAGAACAAGTTTAAAGCAGTAAAGTATGTTTTGTTAGGAATTTTTGTTGGTTTGTTGATGACTTCTTTTTACTGGTTGCCTGCTTTAGCAGAGAAGAAATATGTTCAACCGGGGACGCCTTTTAATCCCTTTAATCATTTTCCCTTTGTTAGGCAACTAATCCTGCCTTCGTGGGGATACGGAGCCTCAGTTTGGGGTCCAGACGATGATATGTCTTTTCAAATTGGGATTATAAATATTTTAATTGTGATTTTATTCTTGGCAGCTATTATTGCCAAATATAAAAAGATGGGCAAAAAAAAGTGGTTTTGGTTATCTCTTTTGGCTCCCTTGGGCTTAGTTATTTTTCTGATGAATATTCGGTCTGGTTTTATTTGGAACGCTTTGCCAATAAGTAGTTATATACAGTTTCCATGGCGATTTTTGTTGTTTACTACTCTGATTACCTCAATAATGACTGTAATTATTAAATTTTTCTCAAAACAGTGGAAAAAAAGACTATGTTTGCTTTTAATTCTGGCAAGTATAGTTTTGACTCAGGGTTATTTTAGACCTAATCAAATAAAAAAAGTTAAGGATAATTATTATTTAAGGCGTTTTTTTAATAATGCGGTAGATTATCTTCCGTTGACAAAGTGGACTAAAAAAGAGCCGGCTAAAAAGCCGGAAAATAAATTAGAACTGGAAGAGCCAGGGCAAATTTTGGAGATAATTAGAGAGAATCCAGTGAGTTATAAAGTTGAATATCAGAGTTCTGCTAATCTGACTGCTTACTTTAATACTTTTTATTTTCCTGGCTGGGAGGCAAAGGTTGATTACCAATGGGTAGAAGCAAAACCCGATCAACCCTCAGGCAGGATTAAATTAAATTTGCCAGAGGGCAAGCACGAGTTGACTATTGCCTTTACTGATACTCCGGTTCGGCAGTGGACAGAATTAGTGTCAATGGTTAGTTTTTGGTTAATGGTTCTGTTTTATAAATTTCCTTTGAAAAAATGGCTGAAATAAAAAATGTAAAGGGACAGACTTTTAAAGGCGTTGGTGCTTTGGTTTTAAGAAATTTACTTCGTCAGCCAATCTCGTTTATTAGCTTTTTCGCCTTATCAGTTTTTTTAGAGCCGTGGCAGCTGGGCGTTTATTGGGCAGTAACAGAAGTGATTGGTATATTAGGCTATTTTTCAGATGTCGGGTTAGCAGCGGCCTTAATACAAAAAAGAAAGGAGCCCAAAAATAAAGAGTTTCAGACAACCTTTACCATTCAGCAAATTATTGTTTTTGTTTTAATTAGTATAAGTTTAATTTTAACTCCATGGCTTCAACAGAAATTTGATTTCGGGCAACACGGGCGGATTTTATTTTACGCCCTTTTATTTGGTTTTTTTACTTCCTCACTAAAGACAATTCCTTCGGTAAAATTAGAAAGAAAACTTGGCTTTAAAAAACTTGCTTTTATTGACTTAGCAGAACAGGTTGTTTTTTCAAGCTTAGCTGTCTTTTTAGCCTGGCAGGGTTTGGGAGTAAAAAGCTGGGTAGCTGCCGTCTTGGCCAGATCAATAATTGGCTTGATTTTAATGTATATTTTTTCACCCTGGCCGGTGGGATTTGCTTTTGATTTTCAATCAATAAAAGATTTATTTAGTTTTGGCATTCCTTACCAAGCAAATTCATTATTAGCGGTTTTTAAAGACCGCTTAATGAATGTTTTTTTATGGGGGATATTGGGCAGCACCGGAATGGGAATTTTAGGCTGGGCTCAAAAATGGAGCCAATTACCGTTAAGGTTTTTAATGGA
>CAZHXO010000015.1:0-9144 GCA_964536585.1 uncultured Gammaproteobacteria bacterium | reverse complement strand
CCGCTCTGCATTATAGGTATAAATTGCTAAACCGAATAACAAAGCAGAAAAGGAATAGTTTACCGGCTTTTTTCTTCCCTTTAGAAAAAAGAACAAGCCCCAGGTTAAAAGGCACATTGCTGTTGCCGATTCAAATGAAGCCCGGCTTAGCTGCAAATGCCAGGGAGAAATTGCCAATAAAAACGCCGCTAAAAGCCCGTATTTTTCTTGTTTAAATATTTCTTTTCCTAACAGATAAGCTCCCACAACCGCTAATATCCCGATTATTGCTGGAGTTAATCTAACTCCCCACTCGTTAAGGCCGAATAAAGCAATAGCCGGAACTGAGGCATAAATATGAACCGGAAGCTTATATTCGCCAAAAGCCCTAAAATGAAGGGGCAGTTTCTTTCCCCATTCATCTTTCCCGGTTTTTAAAATGGAATAGGCATTATAACCAATAGACACTTCATCCCAATTTAATGAAGGCGGGACTTTATCCAGCCGCCAGACTCTTAAAAATAAACTTAAAACAAGGATTAGCAATAATTTGTTTTTCATTGTCAAGACTGTTGATAAAAGCTAAACATGCTCGTCGGCGATTGTCTTGCTAAGGTAAATCATTGAACCAGCTGAAATTGCTCGAAAATTATTCCGCCAAAAAGCAGCCGGATAACCAGCAATTTTCTCTAATTGGCCCAATTTTGCTAATTGCGGAAAGATTCCAGATAAAAGTCCAGTGTGCAAACTTGGTTCAAAAAATGCCCAGTGGAAAATAAATGCAGCTAAAATCACTGCTAAGGGCAAAATTACCTTCTGGCCATAGTTAATGTAGGCCCAAATTAGAAAAGGAGTAAACCAAAGAAACCATTGAGGATGATAATGGGTGACTGAGAAGAAGGTGGCTAAAAAAGCAAAACCGCCGAACCAGAGAGCCACTTTATCTTTTGAAAATATTCCCTTTTGATAAAAAGCAAAATAAACAATTAAACTATAAATCAAAATAAAAATTGGTAATCCCTCGGATCCGGTAACCGGCAAAGTCATATAAAGCATTTTATTGCTTTGTTCAGTCATAAAGGCAGCCGCTCTAAATCCAGGAGAGGTTATGTAATAAGGAATAATAATTAGTGTATAAGCCAGTACTCCGCTGAAAAATAATTTAACCCGCTCCCAAAACTTTGATTCAGCAACACAAACAATAATTGGCATAAATAATAAGGGTAGCAGCTTAAAGGCTCCGCCAATGCCCAAACAAATTAAAGACAAATAATAGTTTTGTTTATTTAGGGCAAAATAAATTGCCATAATAATCGACAAAACAACCCAAATATCTAACTGCCCCATCCCGAAGGTAAAAAGCAAGCTAAAGGGATTAAATAACCAGAGGTAAAAAACCCTTTTCTGATTCTTTTTAGCAAATATTTTTGCTAAAAAATAACCACTAAGCAAATCAGCAACCAGGTAGGATATTTTAAAAATAAATAAATGTTTCATCAGCTGAAAACTACCCAAAAAGTTTTGCGGGTTTACTAAGTATTGATAAAAAAACTCTTGATTAATAAGGGGTTTGAAGACAAGCATAAAAATCCCCGGGACAATGTAGGCTAAAGGAGGATAATTAAATAAAGTCCGCCCGAAATTTTGAATAAATTCGTTGCTCTCGGGCAAAGTTAATAAATAATCGTAAAAAGTTAACAGCCTTCCCTGAACAACACTTAAATAACCGCCAAAGGCAATATATTTCAAATCAATGTGAAACCCGCCGAACATGAAAAACAACCTTAAACCAAAAGCCAAGATTAACCAGATAAAATCCTGCTTATTAAACTTCATTAATCTATTTTAACAGACAAAATTTTTGCCCCGACCAGATTATAAAATTTATTAGGTAGTGCTTTATAATCCCATGATATTTTATACTGCTTTCTATTAACCATTTATTAGTTTTTTGGGGGATTTTTTTACCGCTGGCACCGTGTTCGTGCAATACTCTTACTGACGGTAAATAATAAACTTTTAATCCCGCTTGCCAAACTCTTTTACAGTAATCAATATCTTCATAGTATAAAAAGTATTTTTCATCAAGCTCGCCGACTCTTTTAAGGGCTTTATCAGTAATTAAGAAAACGGCTCCGACTAACGCATCAACTTCTGTTGGTTTATTTGTTTGCGGATAATACTTAGAAAATAGATCCTTTTTGCCAAACCAAAATTCTTTTATTGCCTTAGGTATCGTTTGAAAATTATAACAGGAAGCTTGAATTGTTCCATCAGGATTAATTAATTGCGGCCCAACTACACCAGCTTCAGAATTATTTTCTCCAAACTTTAATAACTCTTTTATACTACCGGCTTGAATTCTAGCATCCGGATTCAACAGCAAAACATGCTTACCTTTAGCAATATCAATTGCCTGATTTACTGCTTTAGCAAAACCAAGATTACGGTCATTAAAAATAACCCCGAATGATTGACCATTGACTATTTTTTTTAGATATTCTCTGCTTCCGTCAGAAGATCCATTATCGACAATAATTATTTCTATTTGAACATTTGACGGTTGACTATTAACTATTGACTCTAGGCAGCTTTTTAAAAGCTGCCTAGTATTCCAGCTGACAATAATGATAGATAGTTTCATGATTGAAATAAATTTAAAATTTCTTTATCTGTTCTTTTTGGGGTTTTAATTTCTTTTTTATCCTGAAAATTTATATAACGCTTTAAAGCAGAAAAGATTACTTTAGAATAATTAGGTCCAAACATAACGCGTCTTACTAAACTTAAATAATGTTCCCGTCTAAGTTCAGTATCCTTAATATTTTTCCAAATAAAAAGGAGCTGGTTTCTCTGCTTAATTAAATCAACATAACTTTTATCTAACTGAGAAATTGTGCTTTCATGATCATGAACCACTTTCGCTTCCGGCTCCCATAAGATTCGCCAGCCTTTTTTCCATGCTCGATAGGCCAAATCCAAATCTTCCCAATAAAAAGGATGATAAAGCATATCAAATCCATCTAGTTTTTCCCACATTGATTTACGATATATTGCTCCGCCGCCTGAGGCCCAGCCACTAATATGAGCTTGGGGTGGCTTGCCCCCGGGTTTATAGTTAAAAAAACCCTTTTCCCAATAGATTTTGGCCCACCCCGACCACTTATCATTGGTTTCATTAACTGATACGGCAAAAATATCTTCTTGATGGAAATGTTTTAAGGCTGGCTTGAGAAAATTACTTTTCGGGTAAACATCATTGTTTAACAAACACAAATATTTACCCTTGGCTTGTTTTGCTCCTTGATTACAAGCTTTTATAAAACCAAGGTTTTCTTGATTATAAATAACCCTTAACTGCTCATCAGTTAATGATTTTAAATAGTCAGTCGAGCCGTCTGTCGAGCCGTTTTCAATCACCAAAACTTCATCTTGAGAAGATGTTTCTTTTAAAACTTCGGGTAAATTTTTTTCGAGCAACTCTTTTCCGTTCCAGGTGGGAATAATTATTGATAGTCTGAATTTCATCTACTTTATTTTATTTTTTATTTATTAATTTTACTAAATTATTACAAAATTTGGATTTTGAAAAGTTAATAGAGTGTTTAACAGCTAATTGCGAATATTTTTTAAACTTTTTGGGTTTTTTAATAATTTTTTTTGTTTTCTGTTTTAGTTCATTAATAGTCTCCCACTTCTCTCCTACTCCACGTCGCACAATCTCTGGCAAGCCGCCTTTATTAACAACAATTGGTACACAGCCTGCTGCCATTGCTTCCACCGGGGTAATGCCAAAATGTTCGGTTTTCCACGGTTCTCTGCTTTCCTCTACTCTATATCCTTTTGCGTGCCAGTAAATCTTGCTTTTCGCATAAAATTCTTTTAGGAGTTTAAATTCAGCATTAACATAAAATTCAATTGGGTAGGTTTTTGCCATTCTTTTTAATTTCTGTAAAAATTTATTTTGTTTTGGCTCAGGTAAAGAGCTCCCAATTAATATAAACTTCCAGTTTTTAAGACCTTCATCAACCATTTGTTTAAAGGCTTTAATCAAAATATCCTGATGCTTTGATCCCTGGCTTTGAGCAAAGCGGCCGACAGTTAAAATTATGTTTTCTTTTTTCTTGCTGGATTTAAATTCATCAACAGCAACCGGCGGGTATAAAACTTTTGAACTTATACCAAATTCTTGATCAATGTATTTTTTAGTAAATTTCGAGTTGCAAACAACATGATTTATGAGCATTAGTTTAAATCTATTCTTAAGCTTCTTGCCGCTTACATTTATAAACGGACGCTGAAAGTGAAGAATATTTTTTTTTGAAGTTAAGACGGGAACAGTCCCGTTGGACAACCAAAAGGATAAATTATATTTAAACAAAAGCTGTTGTTTTTTTACTAAACTGAGTTGTTCGGGTTTAACTCCGATTACCCTTGCTTTTTCTATTCTCAAGTTAAGTCGGTCTCTTGTCCGGTCAACATCGTTTTGATTATCCCAAAAAATATCCACCCGCCAATCTTTGCTTAATAAACATTCAGCCACAGTTAAACAATACCTCTCCCCTCCTCCGGCAGTATCTAAATAAGGATCATAAATAATACATTTAGGTTTTAGGTTCTCGTGATTAGTGCTTAGTGTTTTTTTATTCATTTCTACTCCTTATCGCTTTAATTAAGCCTGATAACATTTTAGCAATTTCTTCAATTTCTCTATTAAATTCATGATAAATAGATTCATCTAAATACCCAAGATCCTTAGACAAGGAACTGAAAAAACTAGCCTCTTGCAGGGACCCCTTAGCTATATACAAAAAGTTTAAATACTCTTTGGAAGTTCTTCGATTAAAGCCTTCTGCTATATTGGCAGGAACAGAGTACATCGCCCGCCTAAATTGAGATGTAATCCCATATATTTCATGTTTTGGGAATTTCTCCGAGATAGTGTATGCATTGAGAGTCAACCTATAAGATTTTTGCCAAACTTTCAGTTCTTTATATGATTTCATAATTATCTAACCGCTAGCCACTAACACCTAGACCCTTTGTTGCAGCTCCCAGACTCGGGCATAAATTATAAAAGTATTAAAAACTTCAAAAAGGGCATTAATCCAGCCGACAGTCCCATCTTTCCAAGCTCCCTGAACAATTATCCGCTGCCCAAACTTAGTCAGCATCATCCTTATTAGTCGCCACCAGACAATTGGCGGATGACCAGCTTCATAAATAAGTTCTGCTTCCAACCTTGTCCACTTAATTGTTTTTTTCATCATTGATGTCAAATTCCTATGTGTGTAATGTTCAATCGGGTTTTCCAAATAACCCAACTTACCTTGATAGATTGGCCGCTCATGTAGTTTGCCCTGCCATTTTTTTAAATCGGAAGTATAAAAAAGTCGCTCAACATAATCCGGCCAAGACCCACCATGTTTAACTCTTTTCCCTAAATAATAGTTAACTCTCGGGACAGCATAAACTGAAAACTCAGGCTCTTCTATTTTTATTATTTCTTTTATTTCTTTTTTTAACTCTGGAGTAAATCGTTCATCGACATCCAAATAAAATAACCACTTACTATTCACTTCCTTCAAAAGCTGATTACGCCAATGAGCAAAGTTGTCATTTTTTGTAACTTGATTGATAATTACCTCTGCTCCGTGCTTTTTAGCTACTTGCTTTGTCTTGTCTTTTGTTCGAGAATCTAACAGAACAACTACCCGGTCAGCAAATTGAGCTGATTCAATTGCTGGTCCAATTAAATCTTGAGCATCGCGAGCAATAATTGCTACTACTAAATTATTTTTCATCTGCTTTCCAACTGCCGTGGTTGAAATTATTTAAATAAAAATCCCTAACTCCAATTTTCTGCCATTTGCGGCCCTTAAATAAAGTTCGAATACTTTCTCTGAACAAAGCAAATTTTGTTCTTAAACTCGCCCATTTCATTCCAAAAAGTAATCTGTTCCGGGTAATAAAATAGTCCTGTAATTCTCCACCGCAGGCTGAAGAACCAGCATTAAGATGCCAAATTGTTGCCTGGGGAACATAATGGACCTCATAGCCTGACTGTTTTACCTGCTGAGAATAATCACTGTCTTCGTAATAAAGAAAATATCGATCATCCAACAACCCTACTTCATCCCACACTTTTCTTGGCGCCATTAAACAACATCCGGTTGCAAAATCCGTAGCTGTGGCTTGGTCGTACTGTCCTTTATCTACTTCATCAACACCAATATGAGAAGCGTTAATGTTTTGCCAATCTATTTTCCCGCCTGCATACCAGATAACCTGCCCTAGTTGATCCCGACTATAGTTAGACTTATGCATTTCATAGCCAGTTGCAAAATATATTTTCGGGCTGATCAGAGCGACTTTATTATTTTGCTCCAAATAAGCAATCATTGGCTGCCAAAATTCTCCTTTTATTAAGACATCATTGTTTAAAAGCATAATATAGTCATAATCTTCAGATAAGGCATATTTTATTCCTTTATTGTTTCCACCAGTAAAACCTAAATTTTTCTTATTCTGGATTAACTTAATTTTGAACTTTGAATTTTGAACTTTGAATTTTCTGACAAGCTCAACTGAGTTGTCAGAAGAGTTATTATCAACAAAAATTAAGTCCACTTGCTTGTCAAGAACGCTTTTAATCGAATCAAAAAATAGTTTGAGGAGATGCTCACCGTTGTAGTTTAAAACAATAACTGCTAACTTCTTCATATCTGAACAATTTTGGCTCTTAATTTTAACAACCAATTAATGATTGGTTTGAAACTCGAATCGCTTGTTTTCATAATAAAATCATCGCGCCAATATTCCATTTGATAAGTAGCCTCAGCAAGAAGCGCTTTAGCGTGTCTCGGTTCAAGCGGTTTTTGTTCATAATCTTGTGCTTCCCAAACTTTTAAGTAAGTTAAAAGAACCACCCAAAACTGAAGCAGGGAAAGGGCTAAACCATGAACCCCGTCTTTATATGCTTCTCCAGCAAAAAAACGGCTTAAAAACTCTTTAAGAGGCTCTAAAAGCAGGTCTTTACTGCTTAGCTTATAGCTTTTTTCTTCGATTAAATCTTGGGCTCGTATTTGGGCATAGCGTTTGTTCCTGGTTAAAAACTGGTCTAATGTTTCATAATTGTAATGAACTATGGCGTATTTTTCTTGATTAACTAAAGTGTGAATATTTTTATCAGCTAAGTTAGGCTGTTGATGGATTTTTTTTGGCCATTTTATCGCTCCTTTTTTAAAAAATCTGGGTAAATAATCCGGCCACCAGCGAGAATTTTGCATCCATTTGCCAAAAATTATGTTTTTGCGCGGGATTAAAACACAATCTACATCTTTCTTTTCTTTATCTTTGGCAATCGAGGCTAATTTTTTCGCCAATTTTTCTGGAACTTTTTCATCGGCATCGACTATTAAAATCCATTTTCCATTAGCTTTTTCAATCGCAAAGTTTCTTGCCGGTTCAACGTAACCTGTTCTTTTATGTAGAAACACCTTTGCCCCGTATTCCTGGGCTATATCTCTGGTTTTATCCTTAGAGTGCATATCGACCACGACAACTTCATCTGCCCAGTCAATAACAGAATTCAAGCATCTTTTAATGTTCTTCTCCTCGTCAAGAGTATTAATAACCACAGAAATTAATGGTTTCTTATCTGTTTTCTGCATAATTACTTGCGTACCTGATAAATTTTGACTAATCCGTTATCAAAAATAGTTTCCAGGGATAAATCCTCTGCTTGAAAAGCTAATTTTTGGTCATTAACCAAATATATATAGTCAATGTCGTTATTTAACAAGAATCCCCTTGCCCATATCTTATCATCAGTTTGGAAAAATTCTAACACTCTCTTTTTTCTCTCCTTCCAATCATATCCAGTAATCTCAAGATTCATCTCATCTGCTAAAAACGAGACTTGTCCTGTATAGGCTGAAATATAAAGACTTGTTTCATATAAATACAAGGGAATTGGGCTTCTTACCCCTGATTTCTTTGCCTTATCAAAAGGATATTTGAGCACAGTCCCTCGCGGTTGTTGCTCTAAATTTTCCAAGGCTTGTATTTCATAATAAGGAATAGTAGCATGGGCCGGATAGCTTAAGTAATTTTTTAGACTACTATAAGTAGTTGGGATAGTTAGCAAGACTATTAAAATGATTTGCCACTTGGCTTGCCTCTTAATTAACTTGTTTAAATATACTGCTAAATAGAAATTAGCAATAAAAAGTCCATAATAAAGAAACTGAATTGTGTTCCAAGTTGTGCCTTTCTGAACAAATAAAAGGGGAAAAAGAATGGATAAGAATAGGATCGAAATTAAAACAAAATCCGCATCAGTCAGGCCTCTTTTTATAAATTTTAAAAGAGCATGAATAATGCCGAGAACCCGAGTACCAAAATTGCCGATGATAAACAAAAGTATTAAACCCGCTTCTATTGGAATCAGTGCCATCTTTTTAAATGACCATCGCAATTGCACTAGGTTATGTCTAAAAACCGCTATTTTCGGATAATAAAGTTTGTCCAATGATTCAATCAAAGAATGCGTAAACCAAAGGGGCTTGTATTCTAATAAAGAAGGGCCTTTAATTAAACCAATTAAAAACATAAAGATTAGCGAGCTTAGACCGCCGACTAAAACTAAAAACAAGTCAAATTTGAATTCTTTTTTACCTTTTGCCCCAGATTTAAGCATAATTATTAATAATGCCAAACCCAAAAGAACTGCCGCATAAATTTTAATAATTACTAGACTGCCAATTAAAATTCCCAGGGGGATAACAGAATTGAAGCTTAATTTTTCCCTTTTCCTTTTCCAAACAAGCACAAAAAGCATCAAAACAACCAAAGATAGAGCAAACGGAATATTGATTAAAGTCGAAATAGATTGCATCGACCAAAACAAGGATTCCCCCCCAATTGTTCCCTCTCTAATCAAGGTATAAATCCACCCCAAAGACCCAGCAAAAAAGTTTAACAAACCAAAAATAATCCCTGCTCTGCCGCTATTGACTACTTTTTTGCCCCAGAGATAACTTAAAACCCCAAGTAAAGTTGCCAAAAGTAACGGGAAAAAACGGAAATAAACATCCCAAACAGATAATGATAAAAATTTTGATGTTAGCGCCATAATCAAATCACTCCCCCAATGATAATTAA
>CAZHXO010000014.1:0-9583 GCA_964536585.1 uncultured Gammaproteobacteria bacterium | reverse complement strand
ACGCTCCAGCAACCCAATCTACTTTTTTAATTTCAATTGGGCTGGTCATTGACCACGCTCCGCCTGTTTGTTTTAATAAATGGTCGATGAAAAGCATCTTAAAAACATTGCCTAAGGATGGGAACTTACCCACAGAAGGTTGGATTGTTTTATCTTTATTTAAAAGTTTACAACCGCTAATATCTATTCTCGGGTTTTGGTGCATAAAATTTAGGCTTTTCTGGATTGCCTTGTTTAAAACAAGGGTATCAGAATTCAACAGCAGAATATATTTGCCTCTTGCTTGCTTAATCCCCTGATTATTGCCTTTAGCAAAACCAAGATTACGGTCATTAAAAATAACCCTGAATGATTGATGATTAATAATTGATGATTGACCATTAACTATTTTTTTTAGATATTCTCTACTTCCGTCAGACGAGCCATTATCAACCACGATTATTTCTGTATTAGCCATCAGCCATTGATCATTAGTCATTGATTCTAAGCAGCTTTTCAAAAGCTGTTTAGTATTCCAGCTAAGAATGATAATTGACAAATCAATTTTGCGGTTCATAATTTATATTTATCAATTTTAAATTTTGATAATTCCTTGCTCCATTGTTTACTAATTAAGAAAAACACTCCCCAGGCTAACCAAAAAAGACCAACCCGCGGCAATAAACTTCCTCTAAACCAGCGAAGAGTAACCTTGGTATCCCAAACCCTGCCTTTGTATTCTAAGGCAAACTGTTTTCTTTCCGAAGGCTTAGTAAAAACATCTTTTTCCCAAGTGTAGCCGTTAATAAAAAGGTTTTCTCTAAACGGATGGACAAGTTCTTCAAGGTAGTAGCTCTGCATTGTGTCCACCCAGACCTGTTTTGCGTATTCCGGTCGGTGATTAATATTGACTGTTGGTAGTGGAATGTTTAACAATGAGGAGCGTGAAAATTGCTGTTTATAAAAACTCATTACTTCTTGCCTATCCAGATCAGTAAAATAACCGGCGACGTTATCTATTTGAACCGTATCACCCGGTAAATCAGACTTAAGGCTTTCTGGTAAGTTTCTTGGCGGCAGATGTGGGCCGGGAATAAGTAGATAAAATGTAAATACAATTCCCAAGCCCAGCCAAATCTTTTTTAGCATTTGTCAATATTCTAACAAATTAAAACTAAAGAAAGTAGTAACCCCCCCCCGCCCCCCTATCTCCTACGATCGTAATAGTTAAAGAAGCAGATATGATATAAATAATTAATGCCCTATGGGTTAAATAAAAGAATAAGCCTTAAAGATTCAATTGCTATTACCTTTTTAGCAATGTCTGACTTTATTGCTCTCGGGTATGAAATTTGTCGCAAATCTAGCTCTCCACATTTAATGGAAATCCCCTTTGAGCAAACAAAAAGTTATTTGGAGAAATTAACTGAAAAGAAGTTGCGGAAAAATGCAACATACTACAAGTTGAAAAAAAAGAAAGTTTTTCAAGTTGACATAAATAAAATAAAAATAGATTTAGACTCACCATGGTGGGAAGAATTTTTAAATTACAGGTTTCGTTTTTTTCAAGCACCTCACAAATGGGATAAAAAATGGACAGTAATTATATATGATATTCCTGAAGAGCTTAATTCATTAAGGAATAGATTTAGAAATATTTTAGATAGACTGGGTTTTGCTAATTGGCAGCGATCTGTATGGCTAACCGTAAATCCAGTATCAGCTCTTTTAAAAGAACTAATACTTAACTGGCAATTAAAAGAATTTGTTACCGCTTTTACTGCTGAAAATGTTTTTCTAGCTGATGATGAAAAAATGATTAGGAAATTATTCAATATTTACCAGACCGAGAAAAAATATAATGATTTTATTAAACATGTGGATAAAGAAATAAAGTTAAAAAATGTTAAGACGTTAATTAATTTAATTAAGAAATTTCCCTATTTAGTGATAGAAGATTCTGGGGTACCTGCTGAATTCTTTAAAGACGCAGATATAAGAAAGAAACTTTTAAATAGATACAGGCAAATGTTAAAAATTTCCCAGGCAGTTTAGTAACTGCTCCCATCATGAATACGATCGTAATGGTTTGGGAAGCAGTAGATTAAAATGCTTAGCTGTTCTTCTTCAACCATTATTTATTGAAAAGCTCGGGATCGGCCTAAGCGATAATTTAAATTTTCTATCTTCCTCTCCCCTATTTTTTCTGCTGGAATGCCGCCAACAATTGTTTTAGGTGGAACATCTTTAG
The DNA here is from genome assembly GCA_964536585.1 of uncultured Gammaproteobacteria bacterium. Classification (GTDB taxonomy): domain Bacteria; phylum Patescibacteriota; class Microgenomatia; order UBA12405; family JAHJSD01; genus CAZDJQ01. The sequence goes on along the minus strand of CAZHXO010000014.1, from coordinate 7,353 downwards.
TTACCACTGCCCCGGCAGCAATTACTGCTCCTCGGCCAATTTTTACCCCCGGCAAAATAATTGCTCTTGGACCGATAAAGACATAATCATTAATAATCACTGGTTCTTCAACTGCTTTCATTATTGGGCTGTGAATGTCATGTTCCGAGTTATAAATCATTACTTCAGAAGCAATATCTACATGGTCGCCAATAATCAAAGGTGCTCTGCCGTCTAGAAATGTCCGAAAGCCAATAATTGTGTCTTTGCCTACTTGAACATTTTTAGGCTGGTAGAATCTGACCCCGGTGTGGAGGGTGCTGCCTCTGCCAATTTTTACCCCGGACAGTTTAAAAAATAGTTTTCTAAAACACCAAAAAGGACACCAACTAATCCAGTTGAGAATCATCAGCCAAAAGTCTAAAGCCAGGTTGGCAAAACGGTTGGTTATTTTATTAACAACTTGTGATATATTAAGTTTATTTCCCATTTTATCATTAAAAATTATTTTCGGTGGAAAAATATTTATTTCAGCATTTCTATTTATTTTCATTTTGTCTAAAAAATCATAATTCACAAATGATAATTAATAATTATTATTAGCTAATAGCTATTAGCAGTTACCCGAAGCATTTCTAATGCTTCCTTTGCTGTTTTTTCCCATGAATACTTCTCTGCTTGCTTCTGTCCTAATCTTATCAAATCTTGTTGACGTTTTTTATCAGAGAGCAGTTTTTTTACTGCTTGAGCAATTTCCAGGGGTTCATCTGGGTTAACGGTTATTGCTGCCTTTCCAACCACCTCTGGTAAGGCTCCTCTATTCGAGCAAATTACTGGAGTTTTAGCAGCCATAGCTTCCAGTGCGGGAATGCCGAATCCTTCCCAAAAAGAGGGAAAAACAAAACATTTTGCCTTAGCCATTAGTGGTTGAACTTCGTTTTCTTCAACAAAGCCAGTAAAAATGATTTTGTCTTCTAACTTAAGCTGTTTGACTAAATCAAAAATCTGCTCGTAAAGCCAACCCCTTTTCCCAGCAATTACCAGATTAATATTTTTAAATTCATAATTATTAATTAATAATTTGTAACTTTTAATTAGTCCTTCAATATTTTTGCTCGGCTTAAGCGTCCCAAGATAAAGAATGTATGGCTCTGAGATATTGTATTTATCTAAAATTTTGCTTTTCTGCTTTTCTGATTTTCTGCTTTGTTGCTTTACAAAACCAGGATAAATGACTTTTATTTTACCAGCCGGAATATGATAAGTGTCGATAATATCTTGTTTAGTAAATTTAGAGATTGCAATGATTTTAGTTGCCTTCTTAGCCGATATGCGTGTCCAGAGTTTAAGCTGGAAAAAATCTTTTTTTCTAAATTGCTTTGGCCAGCGCAAAAAACCAAGGTCCATAATAGAAATGATGTTTGGGATTGGTGAAAATAACGGGCCGTAATGAGACGGCGAGAATAAAATATCTGGTTTAGGTTTGCCGAAATAAAGTCTTTTTACTAAACCTGTCCAGGTCCATAGCTTTTTAGGTCCAAAGACTTCATATTGCCACCAGTCTTTTTCTGGTGGGAAATCACCTCTGGGCTTATCAGACAAAAAGATTCTAAAATTTACTTTTTTTATTTGTTGGTAATTAGCTTCTTTAAGGTGAAAAAAATGCCGAAGAGTTTGAAAAGCAAATTGGTTTACTCCGACTCTTTTGTCAATATTGGCTTCATTACCGTCAATTGCCACGAGCATAGTTTATTTTAGCACTTGATTATAAACTTCTAGTGTCTGCTGAGCTGTTTTTCGCCAACTGAAATCTTTTAATCTTTGTCTTCCTTTGGAAATTAACTCTTTTCTTTTCTTTTGATCAATTAATACTTTTCTTATTCCCGCAGTAATGCTTTTAACTGATTTTGGTTCAACCAAAAGAGCAGCGTTGTCAGCAATTTCTACCATGGATGAACAATTGCTGGTCACTACCGGGACATCAAGCGCAAAAGCTTCTAAAATGGGGATACCAAAACCTTCATAAATTGATGGATATATTAGAGCCAGGGCTTGTGAGAAAATATGGAGTAATTCTTCTCTATTCAAAAATCCAGTAGTTATCACGCCACTTGGCAGTTGCTCCCTTGTTTTGTATTTCCCAGCAATTACTAAATTAAACTTTTCAAATTTATAATTTTTAACTAATAACTCATAACTCTTAATTAATCTTTTGATATTTTTTCTTGGTGCCTGCGAGCCCATCGCCATAATATATTTATCTCCGATATTATATTTTTCTTTTAAACTCGCAACCCGCAACTCGTAACTGGGAAACTCTTTCACATCTTCGGGCAGACCTTCGTAAATTACGGTGACTTTGTTTTCAGGGATATCTAGTAAATCAATAATTTCCTTTTTAGTTGCTTTAGAAACAGCGACAATATGGTCAGCTTCCTTTTTAACCCATTTAAGTCTTCTTTTTTGAGCTTTTAAAACTTTAGGGTGGGCACTTTCCGGCCAGCGTAAGAAAGATAAATCATGGATGGTAGTTACTGTTGGAGTCTTTTGGGTTGGTGGCTGAGTCCAGTCAGAACAGTGAAAAATATCTAATTGACCAATAAAAGTTTCTATAGGTATGATATGAAACTGGTTCCAGAGAATGTCAAGTAAAGTGGGAGGTAGTTTGGTTTGTTTAAGCTGGTAATTAGCTTGATTTAAACCGGGAAATTTTTGTCTAAGTGAGGAGAAAAATAGTTTATATTGGTTTTGTTTGTCTATTTGAAGTAAGTTTTCAACCAGATTTTTGGTGTATATGCTAACCCCAGTGCCGTAAACAATCGGAGAAACATCAATGCCTATTCGCATACTATTATTCTAACATCTGTTATTCCGAAACTTTTTCTTCTGTTCTCTGAATAACACCCTCCATTGTTGCCTCTTGGGGGTCGGCAAGTTCTCTTGTCCTTTCATCAGATTGCTCTAATCTTCTACGCCCCTTTGATGTTTTTTTTAATTCTGACGGGTATCCCTCTTTTGGTCCGGGCACAAAAAATTCTGTCATTATTCCTCCCCTATAATAAATACTAAATTCTAAATATTATTTTCCCAGATTTCTATTCCTACTTGTCTAAAACTTTCTCCGGCTTTAAGCCTTAGGCCTTCTGCTTCCAACTGATGCCTAATTTTATCATTTGGGTCAAAAATTGGCAACCCATAACTTACAAGAAACACCTGTTGATAATCCGGTTTTAATTTTAATTCCCCCGCCTGGCTAATAAAGATTGTATTTGATTGGTTTTGGTCATAGTACATAAACGGTTTATTTATCTGGCTTAAAACAATAACCGGAGAATTTTGAGAGTTTTGGCAATGTAACCAATTAACCATAGACCGCCAGTTCTCACGGTGGTAATTGTGATTAAACAGATAAACTAAAGAGTAGATAATGTTTACTGCTACAAAAAAAACCGCCAATATCCTAAAAACTTTTTTATTGATTACCCTTCTTGCTAAACCAATAGCAGCGTAAAAAAAAGGTAAAACAAAAAGAAAACGAAAATAACTGAAAACCGAAATCCAAGGACTGATTATCAGTCCGATTAAGGGGGGAATAAAAAGCAGAGCATAGACAAGCTGAACTTTATATTTTTTAATATTTTTAACTGGAACCAAGGCGGCCAGCCAAAAAAGGACGGTTATTAAACCGCCGCCTAAAAAGTAAAGCCATTGTGGCCGCCAATTAATTCTGCCGATTGCAAATTTAAGCGGCAAAAGTAAAGCTGATTTTAAACTAAAATTTCCCACCGTAGACTGCCAAACTGGATATTCTTCCTGCCAGCTTAGCCCGATTTGTAGCTGTTCAAGTAGTATCGGGCTGTAAATAAGATAAAAAATAAATAAAGGGACAAAGGGATAAACTATTTTTTTATTGATTTTTTTATAGCCGTAAACAAGAAAAACAGGTAGTGTAAAAAGGGTTAAATAATGCGAAAAGCCCATCACTACAAGGCTTAAACTGCAAAAAGCAAGGTTAAAAGTTGATTGTTTGTTTAAATAATTCAAAAAAGTATAAAAAGTTAGTAGCACTGCCAAACTGGCCAACATATACATTCTGTTTTCATGTGAATAATAAATGTGTAAAGGCGAGGTAGCTAATAACAGACAGGTAATTTGTAATCCGTAATCAGTAAAGTGTAATTTTTTAAGAATTTTGTAAAAGACATAAATACTAATAGTTCCTAGTAAAACTGGCAAGAGTCTTATTACCCATTCCTGGGCGCCGAATGTTCTTGTCCACAACCAAGTTAAAAAATGATAAAGCGGCGGGTTAAAATCTCCTGGCATATATTGGGTAATTAAATTGGTTGGGTCAAAGTTTTGGCTGGCCCAAACCTGAACTGCCTCATCCAGCCAGAGAGATTGATTTATAGCAATCAATCTAAATCCTAAACCAAGGATTAAAATAGCTATTATTTGTATTTGGATTTTAATTTCCTAATTACTAATTACTTATTACTAATTACTATTTCTATGTTTCAAAACGCCTAAAAACAGCATCTTTGGTGAACTCTTTAACAACTTTTTGGTATCCATTCTCACCCATCTGAACTAATTTTTGTTTGTCTTGAATTGCCTGCTTGATTTTGTTAACTAAATCACCAATATCATTTTTATCAAATAAATAGCCAGTTTTGCCGGACTCAATTAGGTTTTTAAGTGGTTCCAAGTTAGCAGCAATAACTGGTTTCTTTCTTGCCCAGGCCTCTAAAAATGCAATTCCTAAAGATTCGTGTTTAGAGGGGTTAACCACCAGCCAAGCTTGATCAAGCAGTCCTTTTTTTTGCTCCTCAGTAAATTCACCAACAAAGTCAATATTTTTTCTTAGTTTTCGGGGTAAATTATTTATTTTTTCTTTTATTTTCGGACTGTAGAGGGTTTCTTTGCCGGCAATAATTAAGTTGACTTTTTTAAGCAGGGGGTCATTTGACCTTTTTAATTCTTTAAAAGCGTCGATTAGCCATTCGATTCTTTTGTGAGCTGCCTGCACTCCAACAAAAACTAAAGTTGGGATTTCCGAGAGTTCAATTTTATCTTCGGGAGACAGCTTAAGTCCTTCCGATACCCACGGGGTAAAAATAATAATTTTACTTTCATCAATATCCATTTGATTGGTATAGAAATCTTTTTCAAATTTAGTTAAAGCGTAAACAAAATCAGCTTGTTTAAGAATGGGGGTTAGCGGCCAGCGGTAGAAATTTATATCATCCGGGTGAAAACAAGGGACTAAAGCTAATTTAGCCTTGGTAAGTTTAGCTAACATCCAGGCATAAATTGGAATCATGGTTGGATAAACTCCGGCAATAATCAGGTCGGGCTGATATTTTTTAACCTGTTTAAACGGAGGAATTAAAATTGGGCCGCTTTGAAGCAGAGAGAAAAAGTTTTTTAGGCTGGGGATAAAACTGATTTTTTTTAATAAGCCAAAAAAATTATAAAAGCTGCGATAGCTTTTAATTCTGGTTACTTTTAATTTTTCTATTCCAATCTCGCCTAATGGTAATCGTTTTTTCTTGGCATTGACAAAATCATCAGTTGAATAGGCACCGGTAGTTAACACTTTTAATTTTTCAGCTTTTTGTTGCCACACTTTTGCTAAATGGGTGATTATTTTGCTCCCGCCGTCTATTCCAGGAGGCATAATATGGCTTAAAACTAAAACTTTATTGTAATTCATGATTCATAATTAATAATTCATAACTTAAGGTTGTATTTTTTGAAGTTGCTGCTGATAATAATCGGAAATAATTTCCCAATCATTGTTTTCAGGAACCAAGATCCAAGTATTATGAACTGGTTCGTAGGTATCAACCAAAATTTGGTTTTCATTATCAAGCTGCCACGGCAGTTGGGCTTCAACTTGCTTGCCCCTGATAAGTTTAAACCCGTTTTTAGCTAGGGTGGTAATTTCTTTTAAGTCAAGTTCGGGTTGTAAGTTAAATTTTTCATTAATAAACTTATATAGTCGGCCTAGTTTTTTAGGTTGTAAAATTAAACTTTGTGAGCTTAACAGTTTGCTTTTTAAAGCTAGAAGGACTTCTTTTTGTCTTTCTTGTCTAGCTATATCGGTGTTTTCGTTTTCATTATCGCCTTTTCTAGAACGCATGTACTGGAGGGCACGTTCTCCGTCAAAATTCTGGTTTCCTTTTTTAAAACTTATTGTCATTACTTCTCCCGACCCGTCGTCTTTAGGAAACTGATTGTCAACAAAACCCTGTTCCACGTTTATTTTTACCCCGCCGAGAAAATCGATTAATTCTTTTATGTCTTCCATGGTTAGCATGATTGTATAATCAATTTCAGTTTTTAGTATTTGTTCAAGCTTTGCTTTAACTAGTTGAGTCGGTTGTTTAACGTTTTGTTGATAGCCATAATAATAGAGAGCGTTTATTTTAGTTCGTAAGTCGGTCAGATAAAGGTCTCTGGGAAGAGAGAAAAGAAGATAGTCCCCTGTTCGATGGTTGATAGTTGCAATTAGTATTGTGTCAGTGAGCATACTGTTATCCTGTTCACGTTTATCAAGTCCAAGAACTAAAAAACTAACCTGCTTTCTTTTTATTGGCTGTCTAAGCCCTTGGCTTATTTGGGAGATTACCTGCCTGCGATTAAGTTCAGCACCTTGAGCAAACTTGCCTAGATAAATGTAAGTAGCAGTAAAAAGAGCAATCAAGCTAAGAAAACCAAAAACAAGGACAAAAAGAATTAGTTGTTTAACTTTCCTTTTAGTTGCACTGGCTGTCTGTTTCTTATCAGTTGAGGTAAGTTGGTGATTATCTCTTTTATTACCCACAATTTCCATTTCCATGATTTTATTGCCCAAAATACTTTTAATTGTTCCAGTAATATCTGCGGTAAGTACTTGAAAAACGCTTTTACTGGATATCTAAGTATGATTATATACCACCAATTTCTCGCTGTCATCCGTTGTCTAAAATCAGGCCAGTAATCAGCAGTTTGGCCTCCTTGATGATAAGAAATTGCTTGAGGAATATATAAAGTTTTGTAGCCCTGAGCCTTTAGCCTTAAGCTGATTTCAACATCTTCCAGATAAGCAAAGAAATAATGATTAAACAAGCCTACTTCCTCCAGAGCCCCCTTTTTATAAACAATAGCAGAAGCCGGCGCCCCCCAAATCTGTTTAACTTGGTTGTATTTAGTAATCTTGCCTTCTTTATTACCAATATTAATTGCCTTACCGCAGGGTTTAAACTTTAAACCGACACTTTCTATTTTTGTCCCGTATTCATTTAACACTTTACCAAAAAAAGTACTTATTTCCCGACGGTTGTATTTAGAAATGGCCTGGTTAATGGCATTAAACCAGTTTTCATCTAG
>CAZHXO010000013.1:0-10491 GCA_964536585.1 uncultured Gammaproteobacteria bacterium | reverse complement strand
ACGGCAAATGCGCCATCCCAAAAAGAAGGCTAAAAAGAATAATTCCTTTTAACGGAGAAATTCCGTTGGAAAATAAAAGGCCAATTAATGCCCCTTCCATGAGCACCTGAAAAACTACCTCAAAACTCTTGGAAATGAAAAATTTATAACTGACTGGCAACAGCTGACTTTCCTCAAACTCTAATCTTGCTTGCTCAACGCTTAAATAGCGGTATAGAAAATACTGAGCAACTAAAAATAAAGTTAGAAAAATTAAGCCCAGTGCTTTAAACCTTGTTAAGATTAAACTAATTTCAAAATTAAAAATAAAAATTGCCAGCAGCGAAGCAAAAAGAAAATACAAACAAGTACTAATGTAGTTTTCTCGATAGCCTACTCCATTCTTTATTAAAAAAAGATTAAAATAGCCAAAGATTGTCCACCAGAACACAAACCAGAAAATTATATTAATAACTAATTGCATAATTCAGTATAACAGCTAGATTGAAACGTAGTTGATATGAAGATAATAAGTAGACATCTCAGAGTCAGCATGGTCAACTTTAACATAACGTAGCTTGCAGCCAGCAATTCCTGAATAACTTCCTCTGTACAAGGTCCCATCTTGAACTGCCATAACATTTAAGGATGAATTATAAACATCTATGCCATTATGAAAATTATAAGGCAGCCAAGATTGGTGCTGCACGGCCCAAGTATAGCCATAACCTTGAGTAAAACGGACTGGATCGTTTATTGGCCAAGGCCAAGAACCAGATGGATTAAACGGATCACCGTCTTCGCTGCCACATTCGTATCCTGAACAATTTTCATAGCCCACTCCGCCTTGCAAATACTCAAATGGGTTAACAGCACTTCCATTATTTTTAATCGTAAAGTGTAAATGCGGCCCGCTGGAGTTGCAGGAAGCAGAATTAATAATCGTTGCAATAACATCACCCTGACTAACCTCGCCTACCTCAGTCTCATCCCCTTGACCAGCCAAAATTGCTTGAATTGATTCATATTCCGCCCTAGCCTGAGCTAACAATTGCTGATAGCGCTTTTCATCATTTCTGGTTACTCCTAAAAGATATTCCTTGTCCTTTTTCTGTGCCGCTAGCTGGGCTTTTTGTTCGGCTAATTGTTGCTCCAAAGCATGAAGCTCTTGCTGTTTTTCTTCTTTTTTTTGCTTTTGCTGATCATAGTCACTTCTTATTTCTTCCATCGTCAGTAACATTTCACGATCGTTCATTTGAGCAGCATGGAGATACCTTACTTTTCTGAAAAAGTCAGAAAAACTATCAGCAGCAAAAATTAGCTCAATTGGCTTAATGCGGCTTGTTTTGTATGAAGCAACCACCCGGTTAATAAACAGAGCGGAAACTTCATTTAAAGAGACATCCAAAATATCTATTTTTTCTGACAGACTCTCAATTTGTGCTTCTAACAACTGGATTTGGCTTTGCGTTTGATTTATTTTCAAGCTAGTCAATTGAATCTGAGAATCCATGTAACTAATTTGACTTTTAAGTGATTGTTCCCGAGCGTCAAGTTCAGCTATTTTGTCCCTTAATTCATTTATTTCTGTAGACAATCTGTCTAATTCATCGGAAGGGTCAGAATTATCTTCAGCTAACAAGTGTGTAGTTGGAAAAAGGCTAACTAAAAGACTTAAAACTATCAAAAAAGAAAATATCTTTTTTTTCATTTTCTTAAATAACGAGAAGTGGCCAAACATGAGGCAACTAACCCTAAAAATAGACCACCGACCATTTCTAATCCCAGGATTATTCCCATTTGTTCAAGAGAGGGAATCACTTGTATTGGAGAAAAAAAGCTGTTAACACTATCCTGCCAAAAATAAAGAACGCCGAAAATCAATCCCGAACCAATTAAACTCCCCCAAAATCCATAAAACATTCCTTCTAAAAGATAGGGGAATTGAATATAAAAACCAGTTGCACCCAGAGAGCGCAAAGCTTTGATTTCCTGACGGTGAGTAGCTAGTTTCATTCCTATTATTACCATAATTACTGCTAAGGAAATAAATGTTAAGAAACCAACTGCGCCTAAACCTCCATTTCTAATTACCCGAGTCCAAAAAGAAAGCTTCTCCACTACATCTTTTTGATAAACAACTTCTTCAATCACGTCTTGCTGAGATTTTAAAGTTTCAGCAGCAGTATTTAAGTATTCAGGTGCTTGAGCGGATATTTCCAGTGAAGCAGGTAAAATGTCTGCCGAAACCATTTCTAACAAAAGAGGATTGTTTTTATTCTGCTCACGATACAACTCCAATGCTTCCTGTTTGGAAACAAATCTTACTTCTTTTATTCCCTCCATTTGACTTAAATCATTCTGCAGCTGCTCGACCTGTGCCTTTAGCGCCTCGTCTTTTAAAAAAGCAGTTACTTCAGGCCGAGCCTGAAAATAATTAAGCAATGAACCAAAGCCAATAATTAAAACTGCCAGCAGAGAAACCAGCAAAAAATTAAGCCACATAACTAAAAAGGCGGCTAAGCTTTGAAACGGAGAACGTCGAATATGAAACCACATTCGCTGAAAATGTCCAATTTTAGTCTTTGCTTTTCTCATTTTCATCCTTTCTTTGTTTTTCTCCCTCTTTTTTTTCTTTTTGGGCCTTTTTTATACTATCTAAATTATCAACTCTTCTCCCCTGTTTTAGCTTTATTGTTCGTATATCCATTGAGTTAACTATATCAAAATCATGAGTTGACATAATCACCGTTGTCCCTCGCTGATTAATTTTTTTAAGTAAATTCATTAATTCCCAGCTTGTTTCTGGATCTAAATTGCCAGTCGGTTCATCAGCCATAAGTAGTTTAGGCTCGATAATCAATGCCCGGGCTAAACATACCCGTTGTAACTCCCCACCAGATAATTGGGCCGGGAAAAAGTCAATTCTCTTATCAAGCCCAACAACACTTAAAACTTCTTCCAGTCTTTTCTGACGGTTACCTTTGTCATCCCCAACAACATCCAAGGCAACTAAAATATTCTCTTTTACAGTCTTATAGTTTAAAAGCCGGTAATCTTGATAAATTATTCCCATTGACCGCCGTAATTTTAAAACTTGTTTTGCCCGAGCTTGATTCAAATTAGTCTCCGCTACCCAAACTTCACCAGCAGTTGGTTTATACTCACCTAAAATAAGCTTTAAAATAGTCGTTTTCCCTGCTCCTGACCGACCAGTAATAAAAACAAAATCACCCTTATTTATTCGCAAACTGATATCGTCTAAAGCAGTTACTTCACCAAACTCTTTTTTTACTTTATCTAATTTAACTTTCATGCTTATTTTAAAACTTTAACTGCACCAACATCCATTAACCAACCTGCCTTTTGGCCTGCAAAAGTTTCTCCAAAGACTTTGACTTTTCGCTCAACAAATTGGTCTAAATCAACAACCGAAGAAGTTAAATAAGCGGTTTGGGATTCACCACCCTCTCTTTCTAGATGGTGAGTTCCTTCCCCATCAATTCCGCCTTTTTTAATTACTCCCTCTGCTTCACTCGAAAAAATTTCATCTTGGCGGCCATAGGTTTTTCCCACTTTAATTTGGCTTACTTGCCCAGTTTCAGACACTTCTTCGACTTTTCCCGACCCAATACCTGAACCACCAGCAGTTAGCTGACTTAAACCAAATCCACTGGCCACTCCCAAAATGACAATTAAGCACCCGGTTCCTAAATAAAGCCAGGTCTTTTTAGATTTTTCATCTAAATTCAATGGCTTTATCCCTCCTCTAGCTATATTCTCCTCAACTTTCTTATCTTCTATCTGAGTTTCTTTAGGCATTGCTTTCTCCTTAAAAATTGTTAATTTAAAATTCCTTGCTTTTAAAGTTGTTCACCTTCTACCATACTCAATTATATTTCATTTTGCAACCTTAACTCTGCTTCAATAAACTCCTCCAACTCACCATCTAAAACAGATTGTGCCTCTGAAGTTTCTATTCCCGTCCGGGTATCTTTAACTAATTGATAGGGGTGGAGAACATAATTTCTTATTTGCCTGCCCCAAGTAGGGATGTAGTTTTCCCCTTTTAATTCTTGTTTTTTCTTTTTTCTCTCCTCTTCCTTTCTCTCCCAAAGCTTAGCTTGGAGTATTTGCATTGCAATTTGGCGGTTTTTAATTTGGCTTCTTTCCGCTTGTGAGGAAGCAGTTATTCCACTTGGTTTGTGCCTTAGTCTCACCGCTGTTTCCACTTTATTAACATTTTGTCCGCCATGGCCACCGGACCGAAATGTTTCTATCTCCAAATCGTTTTCATCGATCTCAATTTCTTTATTGGCTTCCAAGACCGGCAATACTTCTACTTTAGCAAAGGAAGTCTGACGTAAATTTTGCGCGTTAAACGGAGAAATCCTAACTAACCGATGGACGCCGGCCTCTTTTTTTAAATAACCATAGGAAAAAGTATCAGAAATTTTAAGAGTGACTGATTTCACTCCTGCTTCTTCGCCAGGAACCATATCAATCACTTGAACATTCCAGCCTTGACTCTCAGCATACTGAATATACATTCGTTGCAGCATTGCTGACCAATCCATTGCTTCCGTTCCACCTTGACCAGCATGAATAGAAAGTAAAGCGTCTTCTTGGTCAAACTTGCCAGATAAATAGGTTCTCATCTCTAATTTAGCTAACTTTTTTTCCAATTGGCCCAGTTCTTGCTTAAGATCTCGAAGCAGTTCTCCGTCTTCCTCTTCGGCCATTTTTTTTAACTCTTCTATTTCTTTTATTCTTGTTTCAAAGTTATTGATCAGCTCTAATTCGTTTTTAAGTTTACCCAGCCGACTCATTATTTTCTGACCCTGCTGGGGATCATCCCATAAATCTTCCTGCTGGCTTTTTTTCACCAGCTGGTCATACTGCTCTTCTAATTCAGGCACTTTTAAACCTTGTTTAATTTGCCTAAATCTCTTGTTTAAATCTTCTAGTTTTGTGTTTAGTTTATTCATCTTCTTCAATTTGCTTAATCAACTGATCTGCTATCTGTTGTATAATCTGCTTTTTAATTTCTTTCTTCTGCTCTTTTGAAAAGCCTTTGACATTTTCCATTGCTCGATCAACTTCTTTCTCAATTTCTTGGGCTAATTCTGTATCCTCAATTACTTCCTTGCTGTAGGGTAAAAGTTCTTTTTTTAATTTTTGAACCTGTTGACCAACAATTGGTGATAAATTAGATTCAATTTCTTTTCTTAAATCACTCATTTTCTGTGTTTGTTCACCTTTAACGCCAGCTGAGCCAGCTTTCGATTGCATACTGGCAAACCAGTATATTGCACCGCCAACAATAAGGCCAAAAAGGATTAATCTTGTTATTTGGCTTTTAAGCATATTTTATTTTACCAAATCTTTGAAGTTCACTCGTATTTAGGGTAGCAGCATTTTTTGTATTTCTTGCCACTGCCGCAGGGACAAGGGTCGTTTCGGCCCGGACTGGGTTGATTAGAAACAACCGGCTCGACATCAGGGTTGGGTTGGGGTTGATTTTCCTCACCTGGGACAAACATCTCGCCTCTGCCTTCCTGCACTCGAGCCTGTTTAGCTTGTTGGGGAGCCACCTGGACCCGAAGCAACCTTCGGGCAACATGATGCTCTACTTTGGCTAACAAGTCCTGAAACATTTCATAACTCTCTTTACGATACTCAACCAAGGGATCGCGCTGCCCGTAACCTCTTAGTCTAACCCCCTCTTTTAAACCGTCTAAAGCAGTTAAATGATCAACCCAAAGATTATCCAGTGTATGAAGCAATATTTCTTTTTCAATTTCCCGCATTACCTTTGAGCCGAGCAGTTCTTGACGAGCTTGATATATTTTCTTAAATTGATCAAAAAGATATTCTTTTATCTTATTTTCTTCTAAATCCGATATTTTATCCTCCAACTTTCTCCTTTTTTCCCCTTCTTCAATGGGGACAATTTCACTAAAGGCAAGAGCAATTTTTTCCGCATCCAGCTTAGCTGTTTCCATTGAAAAGCCGGTCTCAACAACAAAATTAATTTGGCTATAAACTAAATCTAAAACTCTATCTTCTAATTTTTTTGGCTCATTTTCATATTCTTCAAGAATATTCCGGCGTCGGTTGTAAACAATTTCTCGCTGCTTGTTTACTACATCGTCAAATTCAACCAAACTTTTACGGATATCGTAGTTAAATCCTTCCACTTTTACTTGAATTTGTTTAATCATCCCACTCACCATCGGATGACTAATCGGCGCCCCTTCAGGCATATTCAGCCGCTCCATCATCCCCGCAATCTTTTCGCCGCCAAAAACACGCATTAAATCATCCTCCAAAGAAACATAAAACTTAGATGCTCCGGGATCTCCTTGCCGGCCGGCCCGGCCACGGAGCTGATTATCAATTCTTCTTGCTTCATGACGCTCAGTTCCAATTACATACAAACCGCCCTGGTCAAGGACAAGGTCATGGTCTTCTTGCCAATTCTTGTACTTAGTCTCATAATTATCCTCTCTTTTCTCAGGCGGCTCCCCTCCTAAAACAATGTCAACTCCCCGACCAGCCATATTAGTAGCAATAGTGACTGCTTTTGGTTCACCGGCTTGGGCAATTATTTGTGCTTCCCGTTCATGGTGTTTGGCGTTAAGAATCTCATGAGGAATATTTTTCTTTTTTAAAAACCCAGACAGCATCTCACTCTTTTCAATTGAGGTTGTCCCCACCAAAACTGGTTGCCCCTTTTTATTACTGTCTGCAATTTCCTCTGCTACTGCCGCGTACTTGGCCCTTCTGGTTTTATATATCTGGTCGGAATAATCTTTTCTAATTACCGGCTCATTAGTTGGAATAACTACAACGTCCAAATCATAGATTTTTTTGAATTCCTCCTTTTCAGTTTCTGCCGTTCCGGTCATTCCAGATAACACGTTGTATTTACGAAAGTAATTTTGGAAAGTAATTGTCGCCCAAGTTTTTGATTCTTTTTGAATCTCTACTCCTTCTTTAGCCTCAACTGCTTGGTGCAATCCATCTGACCAACGCCGGCCATGCATCAACCGACCAGTAAATTCATCAACAATAATTACCTGACCGTCTTTAACCACATAATCATCGTCTTTATGAAACAACGTTCTTGCTTTTAAAGCATTTTCTATCTGGTGGATAGTATCAAAATCCTCCTCATATAAATTATCCACTCCAAGTTTACGTTCAACTTTCCTGATTCCATACTCAGTTAGCATTGCTGTTCTAGCTTTTTCATCAATCACATAATCAGTTTCTGGAAATAATTCATTAGCCAACTGGGCGTATTTATAATATTTTTCAGTTGGTTCTTGCTGGGGCGAAGAAATAATCAATGGGGTCCTAGCTTCATCAATTAAAGCAAAATCAATCTCATCGACAATGGCAAAATAATGTTCTCGCTGAACTAAATCATCCAAACTCCTAGCCATATTATCTCTTAAATAATCAAAACCAAACTCATTATTTGTCCCGTAAGTAATATCTGCTTGATAAGCTAATTCTCGTTCACTAGGTTTTAAATGCCTTAAACGCTTGTCATCAACCGGCTTTTCAAACTCAGAGTCATAAAGAAAAGACTGATCAGGAACAATACAACCAACAGATAAACCTAAAAAGTCATAAATCTGCCCCATCCAGCCACAATCACGTCGGGCCAAATAATCATTTACTGTAACTAAATGTGCCCCTTTACCTTCAAGCGCCCGAAGATAAAGAGCCGGGGTAGCAGAAAGAGTTTTGCCTTCTCCAGTTTTTTGTTCGGCAATTTTGCCTTCAAAAAGACTAACTGCCGCCATCATTTGAACATCATAATGTCGCATACCGGTTGTCCTTTTTGATGCTTCCCGAACCACTGCAAACGCCTCTGGAAGCAGTTCCACTGCTGGCGTTTTAGATTGTATTTGATCTTTGAAGCGCTTGGTCCGATCTCTCAACTCATCATCAGAAACATCTTCCAATTCTTCATCATATTTATTTATCTCTTCAGCAATACCCCTTAACCGTCTTAGCTGGCGCTCGTTATAACCAAATATTTTTTTCAGTATATTTACCATGCTTTTATATTATAAAGGATGAAGTTATAAATTAAACAAAGGCTCAACTGCACCACAGCCCCAAGCATGAGAATGACTTCCTTTTATTTCTCCGGTATAGTAATTATAAATTTCAAAACTAGATGTTGCTCCTGATTCAATCATTTCTGAAAAATAATTACGCGCTAAATCCTTGCTAATTTCTTTTTTTCCCAAATTACCTGCCCAATCAACTACCCAATCTAAAGCATAAGCACTATTAGGATAAATTTGATCCGAATAAAAAGAATTAAAACAAATTTCACTTTGCTTTTTATTTTCAAATACTCCATATTTTCCAGCTAAGCCATTAATAGAGACAGTTCCTCTTTTGGTGTGGTTGAGATTAAAGCTATCTGAAAAACAGTCGGCTGATAGAGCGTATTTATTCAAATTAGTTTTTATTTTATCTGCCTTTTTCAAATAATTATTCTCTATATCTAGTGCAGAACTAATGTGATGAGAAGAAACTAAAGCCTGGTAATACCAAATTTGCAATCCCGTAGAGTATTTTAATGAATGGTCAATATTATCCCAAGAAATAAAATTCCACCAATCCTGACCATTTTTACTAAAAATAAACCCATCTCGAGACTGATTAGAGTTCGCCCATTGAATAACTTTTTCCCAATAAGGCTTCATTTTCCTTAAAAATTCTAAATCATTTGATTTTTGATAATACTGATCCAGCCAGATTATCCACTGTAAACTATAACCAGGGATAAATTGCTCTTTCCCTGATGGGACCATGGAAGGAATTATTCCCGAATTTGATTGTGATTCCGCGAATTGCTGGAGCATTGTTTTAATATATTGATTATTTTTTTTTGTGTTTGGTAAACACTGAATAATCGCATAAGCGTCACCTAAATACATTGCTCTTTCTCTAACCGGACAATCTTCAAAATGCCCCTGAATATTATTTTTTAAACTATTATTTATTAAAGAGATAATTCTTTTATCTTCTTGATTATTCACTTCTTGGTTAGGAAAATCTACTTGTCCTAGTGGTCTTAGAAAATTAATTTCTATATTCTTAAGACAATCTTCTTCTGAGACAATCTGAACATATCTTGCTCCTCTTCGGCCAAATTGAGAACATTCACTTTCTCCCTGCGGCAAATTAAGAGTATCAATCTGATTAAAATAAGGAATGACTTTTGAGTTTTTAATTTCATCGCCCCAATAAAGTTTAAGTTGGCAATTATTATTAGTCTCAAATTTAAACTCAGCATAAACAACCATAAATTTATTTAAATCAATAATATTTTTTTTCCTTTCTTCATAATTTATTTTTTGATATTTAATTTTCTGTAAAGGATTTTTTTTCAATTGATAATCTAGGTTCAATTTAGCCACCGGATGTTTTTTAACTTCATTAACCAAATTAACCTCTTCGCTAGGAGCAGCATCTGCAGAAATCTCTAAATTCGGCTTGATCAAAGCATCAGAAACTTGCCAAAAACGTTCATCGGCAAGATTTCTAGTCAATAGTCCGTTTTTAATTTGTCCTCCAATTAAAAGCCCTGGTCGGGAATAAAATGGATGCTCATGGACTATCTTAGAATCATAACGACAAATTACTTCTATTTCATTATCTCCTTTTTTAATATAATCATCCAACTTAATCTCGTGGAAATAAACCTTAGGCAAAACCGCAAAATTAGGACCATAACCAATTAGATTATTATTAATAAATAACTGATAATGACCTAAACAAGAAACTTTTAATTTGCCAGGTTGTGGCTTTTTCTGATCCCAAGAGTAAGTAAATTTTTGATAATTATTATCAATATTATTTCCCCAAACCCAAATAAATTCTTTTGACCAAGGAGTTTGAAGATTTAGTTTAGTCCTTTTAATAAATAGATCTTTCCCTTTTTGGCTAAAGTGATTGGCCGGGAAAAGAATTAAAATATATAAGATTATAAAAAAAGACTGGCAAGGTAAAAAAAGAATAAGATAACTAATCAGTATAAAAAGAGGAAAAAGGAATAAGGTGGAAAAACAAGGGAAATGCCAAAAATACAATTTCAATTGTGAAGGGAAATAGGGAATATATTTATCTAGTAATTTTATTGTTTTAAAAATAGTTTGAGCATATTCAAAAAATACTTTCTCAGTTCCTTTTAATTGAACTAGCTGGGGAGAATGATGTTTTAAAATCAACCGGTCAAAAAGGGGTTTATAAAATAAATGGTTTTGAAAATTTGAAGAAATCAACCAAAATATTAAAATAAGCAAGCCTAACAATAGAAAAAATCTTTTTTTCATTTAATTAATTTTGTTCCGACATAGTCTTGAAGCACTTTGGGGACTCTTATTGAACCGTCCTTTTGTTGGTAATTCTCCATTATTGCCAGTAAAATCCTATCCGTCGCTGCAGTGGCATTTAAAGCGTGCACTTCTTTATTACCTT
>CAZHXO010000012.1:0-10612 GCA_964536585.1 uncultured Gammaproteobacteria bacterium | reverse complement strand
TCACAAAGGTCAACGTCACAATCAATCCGAACTAAAACTGTTTTATCTTCAAAATCAAAATTGGTTTCAGTTAAAAAATTAGTCATTAAAGCCTTTAGCTAAATCCAACAGTTCTTTTTCTGGATCATCGGCAGTAACTACATCTGAGCTAACTAAAACTCCTTTTGCTCCCAACTCTAATGATTTTTGAACATCAGCTTTTGATTTTACTCCTGCCCCAATAATTATTTTCTTGTCCGGCATCAAGTTAACTATTCTTTTAACTATTTCGGGCTTGGCTTGGCTGACTGAAGAAGATTTACTAGCAATCAATTCCGGTGGCTCATAAGCAACAAAATCCGACTTTAAATTGCCTACCCAGTTTTGAGCCTGGCCTTTTGTTTTAAAACAAACCATAGTCTTAAAATCCCCAATTTTTAAATCCGAATTTTTAAAGTGGGAAAGTATTTGCTGAATTTGTCCCGGAGCTAATTCGTGCTCAGAATGGTTAAGCAAAGTTCCATCTGCTCCTGCTTTTAATGCGGCCAACGGGGAAATATAACCAGTATGCCGGCCTTGAAAATGAATATCCACATGCTGAAGCCAAACCTCCAACCCAGTCTGCTGCTTAACTTCCCTTAAATCTAAAGCGGAAACAACCGGAATAATCTTTACTTTGGTTTTATCTGCTACCCGCTGGCAGACTTTAGCCAACTTTAATGCTCCCTGGCCAAAAGTTTGTTGATAAATTTTAAAGTTGATAAAAAACATAATTATTAAGTAATCAGTAATAAGTAATCAGTAATTAGCCAAGTCCCATTGCCTGGTGAACTTGTGCTAACTTTTTGTTTGAAATCTGCTGGGCTTGTTTTAAGCCATCTGATAAAACTTGATTAAGATATTTTTCATCTTGGCTGAATTTCTTATATTTTTTTTGAATTGGCTTAAGAAAATCTATCACTACTTTAGCCAAATCTTTTTTAAACTGCCCATATCCCTTTCCTTGATATTCTTTTTCCAACTTCTTAATCGGCTTCTCTGCTAATACCGAATAAATAGTTAGCAGGTTAGTAATCCCTGGTTTACTTGGGTGAGCTCTGATTTCATCTCCAGTATCAGTTACTGCCGACATAATCTTTTCTTTGATAATTTTAGATTTGTCCAATAAATAGACTGTCCCTTTGGAAACTTTTGTTGACTTACTCATTTTAGATTGCGGATTTTGCAAAGACATAATTCTTGAACCAGCAGTCATTAATTTTACTTCTGGTATCTTAAACACTTCTTGATAATGAGAATTAAACCGACGGGCCAGTTCTCTGGTTAACTCCACATGCTGGACCTGGTCATCACCAACCGGGACAACATCAGTATCATAAAGTAAAATATCAGCGGCCATTAAAACTGGATAATTAAATAAACCGACACTTGTCGCTCCTTTTTCTTTTTCAGCAACTGATTTATATTGAGTCATTCTTGCCAGCTGCCCCATCGAAGCAACACAATCTAAAATCCAGGTCAACTGGGCATGGTCCTTATTATGCGACTGGATAAAAATAATTGATTTTTCCGGATCAACTCCAAAAGCCAAATAAAGCGCTAACTGACGGTAAATTCTTTTTTTCAACGCTTCCGGCTCTTGAGGAGCGGTAATTGCATGCAAATCAACAATTGCATAAACACAATCATAATCATCCTGAAGTTCAACCCACTGTTTAATTGCCCCAATATAAGTGCCAATATGAAGATCTCCGCTAGGTTTTATTCCAGAAAATATTCTTTTTTTATTTACCATTTTCACCTCTTTTCATTCTAACCTTTACATCCTTTAAATTCAAATGTTTAGCCATCAAACATAGAAAATTCTTGTAGCTTTTACTCCTTGGTAAAATTGGATAAAAATCAGTTACAGCGGTTATCTTTCATCACTATTTTCTCTAATGCCAATTAATATCCTTGCGTCTCCAGAATAATAATCTATCTCATCCATAAAATCTCTAATTTTAGGATGTTTACTTCTTGGCCTCGGAGCGTTTTCAATCATTGGCTGTCCGCCATAATGATTTGAAATAATCAAAGTTTTTGGATTTAAATCTGGATGATTAAAACCAACAATATCTATTAATTTTAAGTGTTCAGAGCTAACTCGACGGTTTAGCATTTTTTTCCCATTGTCTTTATCTTCACTGACAAAGAGCTCACCTGAGTAAAGATGATTAACAACGTCTTGATAAAATTCTAAACTTGGCTGCCTTCTAAAAGCTTGGCAAGCAACTTCAAAAAGTTGATTCTCCAAGCTTTCTCTTATCCGCAGATTGGACAACTGGTCCAAGTCTAGTAAATAAACTTGTTGGTCACAAACTCCCAATTGGGGCTTAAACTCTATACAGCCAAACTCCCCCCTGCTCAGCAACAGAAGTTAGTCTTGTCTGCAAAGCAGGGGCTCGCTTATTTTCCCTGCTCTCTGGTAATAATTGTCTTTCAATTGACATTTTAATTTCAACAAATAAAAAGGCCCTTGCCTGCTTTTGAAATAATTCAAAAACAAACAAGGGCTTTTGGCTTTAAAGCGGTGCCACCTTATTATTATTTTAGTATTACTACTAAAACCTCTGTAACCGACACTGTTTCTAATGTGTCATCGGTCTGAAGTTTGGTCACGGACTTCTGCCGTCTTGGCTAGTTATTTGAAATGTTCACCAAGCAACTTGTTAGGCCCATTCTCCCAACTCAAACGTTGTTAGGGGAAATTATAACATCAATGCTATAAAAATCAAGCGTTAGGAAAAATGTTAAAATATGCTATGGCAATAATTAAACTAGATGATCAAATAAGTGCTGAAGATATAGAAAAGGCAAAAGAAGAATACCAAACTTATATCAAAATAACACTTGATATAAAACAAAAGGTTATTTTAATCGGCGGTGAGTATCACGCTGATGCAGAAATAATTCTTCAAGAAAAGTATAATAGCAAACAAAAACATATTTGGGGCGGGGGATATAATTTACAAACTCAAAAATTTGAAACAAATGCTTTAATTAATTTAAGGCCGCCTGAAAACGAGAGTATGGAAATAATTGACCCTAAAATAAGAAAAAAATTTTTAGAAATTGTTAACAACAAATTAAAATCTTTAAATAAATATCATGGATAAACATCAGCCAACACTAAAAGACGCGGCTACTGATTTAAGAAGATGCATTTATGCCTCCTTTTCTCCGGAAGGCATAGAGAACGAGACGTTTAAAACTTTTTACCAGCATGCTCAAAAAATAATTGAAAAGCAAAAAGATCAACTTGACCCTCAAATAAAAGAAATCATAGAAATAAGACTTTATAAAGACCCAAAAGACAAAAAGCTTTATAAAATAAGAGAAGATCTTCTTTTATCAGCTAACTTACTGCAGTCAGTCTAGAAATTATTTTCCTTCTCCCAAAGTTATCTCATGCAATGGTTTATAATGCGGGCCGTTTTGAGTCAGTTTACTTTCATATAAAATTGCTTTATCTAAAACAAAAGTTTTTTCTCTCTCCCTAAAAAAGTCTTGTATTTTATCAATGGTTTTTTCAGAAAAGAGCTTTCTACCTCTAACTTTTCTTACTCGGCCAATAGTAATATGGGGGGTAAATCGAGTATCAAACTCAATATCGGCTAACTGCAACGGCAACCTCAGCCGGTGGTAATACCGGGTCAGTTTTTCTTCCTCCTCGCCTAAAGTAACCCAAATAATCCTTGCCCGCCTTAAATCAGGATGAAATTTCAGCCGGTATAAACAAAGGGTGAGGGGGTCATAACTTTTCATCTCATCCATAATATCAATGATTTCCGGTATTTTATCTTTTTGTTTTTTCCCCAAAAAAACCAACGTCTGGTGTAAATTCTTTTTCTCCACCCATTTGACTGATTTTGCTCCAACATCCATTTTTAATTGCTTTTGGATCCAAACCAAAGTATCTTTGGTTTTCTCTGGTAGCGGCATTGCCATAAAAATTCTTTTTTCTTTTGCCATTTTCTTTTTTTCCTCTTATGCTAAAAATTCATCTAACCCTTTTCTTTTAGAAGGATGTTTTAATTTCCGGATTGCTTTAGCTTCAATCTGCCTAATCCTTTCTCGGGTAACCCCGAAAATCTTGCCCACTTCTTCTAAAGTTTTCGGATCTTCACCTTTTAAACCGAACCTTAATACTAAAACCTCAGCTTCACGAGGGCTTAAGCTATCTAACACATCATCAATCGACTCTTTAAGCATCTCTTCTGATGTTTCAGTGTAAGGAGAAGGCTGTTTTTCATCTTCAATAAAATCACCCAAGAAAGAGTCTTCGTCATCACCAATCGGAGTAGCCAAAGAGGTCGTATCCTGGGAAATTCTAAAGATAGTCCTAACCTTTTCCAAGGAAATTTCCGCCTGTTCGGCTATCTCTTCAGCAGTCGGCTCTCGACCGAGCTCTTGAGTTAACTGCCGGGTGACTTTATAAACTTTATTAATTGTCTCTACCATGTGAACAGGTATTCTGATTGTTCTTGCCTGGTCAGCAATTGCCCGCGTTATTGCCTGGCGGATCCACCAAGTAGCATATGTTGAAAATTTGTAACCTTTGCGCCAATCAAACTTTTCAACTGCCCGCATTAAACCCTTGTTCCCTTCCTGAATCAAATCTAGAAAGGAAAGACCTCGGCCAATATATTTCTTGGCAATGGAAACGACCAACCTTAAATTAGCTTGGGTTAATTCCTGTTTAGCTTTCTGTGACCCTTTTTCTATCTGCTGGGCCAAATCCACTTCTTCTTCCGCCTTTAATAAAGGAATTTTGCCAATCTCTTTAAGATACATCCTTACCGGATCGGCAGTTTTGGAACCGGTTAAAAGATCCAGTTCAGGGATTTCAAGTTCAGCCTCGTCCTCTTTTCCCATCCGGCGATAAACATCAATACCCTCATCAAAAAGCCGATCAAACAATTCATCCACTTGGGATACATAATTTTGTGGCTCTTTGACTAAATCCAAAATTTGATTTTGGACTAAATACCCCTGTTCATTCCCCTTTTCAATAAGTTTGTTTTTTAATTGTGAGAAGTCTAATTTTTCATTCATAAACGCTCTTATTATATCATCAATCTACCTATCTCTGTAAAGACGTTAATTCTTTGCTCAACTGGACAAATTCTTTTTCTAATCTTGCCAATTTTTTATCATCTGGTTTTTCTTTTTCTTCCTCTTCGGATAGTTGTTTAGATAATCTATCCAATTTTTCCCTTAAACACTTAGTTTTCAGCCTTTTAAAAGCGGTGTCGATTTTCTCTTTTGAAGAGTCTAGATTTAACTGTTCTCCCCAAAGATAAATTTCTTGAAATCCCTGCTTTAATTCCTGGGGTATTTCTTTAGCTAAATTTTCAATCTTTACTTTTTTATCTTTTTCAGACTCTTTTTTTAAAAATCTGATTATTTTTTTAAACAGACTGGTCTCGATTAAATCTTCTAGCTCCTTATTGTTCAGCCATTCCCATTTGCGCCGAGTCAAGATTAAAGCCAGCAAATGTTTTTCAATTAAATAACGGTTGTTCTCGACAGTTAATTTTTCTTCTTTTGAAAAATCTTTTCTCCTTTTTTGGTTTGCTCCTGGTTTAAATTTTCTAGCTTCAATTAAAACGGATTCCAGATTAACATCTAAAATATCGGCCATTTGCTTAAGATAACTGTTTTTAATTACTTCATTTTCAATTTGGCTAACAAAAGAAAGACAAGTATTTAAAAAGTTTTGTTTTCCCTGCGGACTAGTTAAATCATTGTTTTTTTGAGCTTTTTCAATCACAAAATCCCAAATTGGTTCAGATTTTTTGTTTAATTTTTTAAGCAAACCCGGTTTTTTACGGGCTAGCTCATCTAAATCTTGATATTTTGAGGGCAAGGAAACCACTTCGACGTTTAAACCGACTTTTTCTGCTACTTGGCTGCTGCGTTTAATCGCCTCAGTGCCGGCAAAATCAGCATCTAAAGCAAATACTGCCGTATTAGCGTAACGCTTCAATTTTTGTGCTTGCTGTGGGGTAAACGCGGTTCCTTTTATAGCGACCACATTTTTAAATCCAGCTTGAAAAGCAGATAAAACGTCAGTTTCCCCTTCCACTACAAAAACTTTGTTTTTATCCCGAATTGCATCTTTAGTCTGCCAAAAACCAAAGAGATGATTTCTTTTTTGGTAAAGCAAAGTCTCCGGAGTATTAATATATTTAGGCCGATCATTCTCCTTAAGTAATCCGGGAACCAAGCGGCCGGAAAAGCCGACTACCCGGCCCCGATAATCATGGAGCGGAAAAATAAGTCTTCCCCGAAATCGATCCCAAAGATTGCCTCTTTTAGTTTTAAAGGCCAGACCACTCTTAATAATTTCTTGATCAGAAAATTCTTTTTTCTTTAAAAATTTAGGAACAGCTTCGCCGTCTAAAGAAGAAAAACCTAAATTGAATTTTTTAATTGTTTGCTCGGAAAGACCTCTGTCTTGAGCATAACTTAACACTTTTTTACCTTGGTCATGTTCAGTTAATAAAAAGTGGTAAAAACGGGCAGCAAGATCATTTAACGAATATAGTTTTTCTTTTAATTTATTTTTTCTTGAGTCTCCTCTTCTTTTTAACTCCACTCCGGCCCGCTTGGCTAATATTTCTAAGGCGTCCCAAAACTCAATATTTTCATAAAGCTTTAAAAACTCAATTGCATCGCCTGAGGCACCGCAACCGAAACACTTAAAAATCTGTAGTTCCGGAGAAACCATAAAGGAAGGAGTTTTTTCATCATGAAATGGGCATAAAGCCTTATAATTGCGGCCGGCTTTTTTTAAGTTAAGATATTCATTAATCAAATCAACAATATCAATCCGGGACTTAATTTCTTCTACCTGATCCATGTTGTCTTATTTTACATCAATTAAAAATATTATTTAAGTCAAATCAAATAATTTTAGCTAGTGCTCCGGAGATAAAAAGCAGCCCAATTATAAACGCCAACCATTGTTTGTTTTTCTCAACCCGAGAAAAAAGCAAACAAATTAAACTGCTGGTGATTGCTAGTCCTACTGCCCCAACAAAAGAAATAATCTCCGCCAACTGAGGCAAGGAAAGGGAAACACCAATAATCGGGGGTAGCAAAGCTAATGCTTTGGCTAAATTTTCATTTATATTTAAATCCCGATAATAAGTTTCTTTAGCGACATTTGCTAAAGATAAAAATGAAGTTAACAAAGCCAATAAACCTACTCCTGAAGCCAACCTCACTATATTCGGCATCAGCTGAACCAGGCCGGTCAAAGCATCTGCAGTCGTAAGAGCACCGGTCACGTTGTAAACACTAAAGGCGAAAAGACCGTAAACCAAAACTGGCAGCCAGGTTCCAATTATAACTGCTTGGCTCAGTTTTTCCCTTTGTTTATTCTTTCTTAAAATTTCTTCCACTTCAGGAACAGCACTAAAGCCAGCTAAGGCCAATATAGTCGGGCCCCAAAAAAATAAAGGCCGATGGCCAATAAAACTTGTCTGTGAAGGAGTTGCCCAGTTGATCACCAGAATTGGGAAAATCATAAACAGCCCTAAAAGGATTATTGAAAAAAAACTTTCTGCTTTGGCTAAAAACTCAAATCTTCGCATGAACAGAAAAGCAATAACCAAATAAAACCAAAGAGAGTATAAAAAATGAGGCGATTGACCCAAAAGCAAAGCCAAAAATTCTCCCCCCAAAATTACATAAGCAAGCATTACTCCGTTAAGTGAAAAAAGCAAGGCAAATAAAGCAACTTTTTGCCAAAAAGAACCCAAATATTTTTTAACATAACCAACTAGCTGATGATCTCCTTGGCTTGCCAAAATCACCCGAGAATAAAATAGATTCAAGACAGTCATTACCAATCCTAAAAAAACTAACCCACAGATACTTACTCCCCAACCGGATTTTGAAAAGCTATAAGGAAGCGAAAAAACACCAGCCCCGATTGTGGTTCCAACTAGCAAAAAAACTCCCTGCCAAAAAGCCATGGGTAATTATAACAATTGAAGATGGCGAGACGTAAGAAATTTTGTAACGCAAAATTATTACTTGGCGGAGGATACAGGATTCGAACCTGTGTAGGACACAAGGTCCTATCGCTTTCGAGGCGATTCCGTTTGGCCGCTCCGGCAATCCTCCAAGGTGTGCCTGATCCGTCAATTGACGGATCTATCCAGTTGTCCGCCTAAAACGGCGGATGGGCCGTTGTAGGCCCAAGCTACAGGCACAGTAACTTATTTTATCATCTTTAAGGCTAAAAATTTACTCAGCTTGACAAAATACTTAAAAAGATAAATAATTAGACTATGAATAAAGGCCCAGATGATGGCGATGGCGATAGTGAAGGTAACGACCAATAAACATTTAAATATTTTCTTTAGTTTCTGTTTCTAAAGGAAACTTTCTTGCCAGCCAGTCAGTAAACTTATCCAAAAACTGGGGGGATTCCTCTTCTTGAGGGATATATTTTTCTAATAATTCAATTATTTCTTCCTTCTCTTTCTTTGGAATTACCAAACTAATTACTCGTGGGAACTTTAACCAGGTTTCAATATTTAAAACTTGATAATTCCATTTTTCGTTAATCCAAAACCTTTTTAAAACGCCCCAATCAAGCTTTTCACTTGAAGAAATATAAATTCCCTTATTAGTAATTTTGTATTTTGATTTTTCCGGCTGGACTGTAGTTAAAACATAATAAAGAAAAACAAAGCCTAAAAGGGCAAGAATTAAAAAAAACTCTTTAACAAAAACCAGGATTAAAGAGACCAAACCCAAAATAGATAAAACTGTCACCCAAAATTCTTTATCTTTTTTTTGATAAGGCCGCTTTAACGCCCCCCATTCAAACAGTGTCTTTTCTTCTTTAGAAGGAATTACTTCCTGTGGGGATTGTTCTTTTTCTTCAGTCATTAATCAATAATAGACTAAATTCGAAATTGCTGCAAGAAAAATTGGCGGAGGAGGCGGGATTCGAACCCGCAAACCCAACAAGTGGGCACGCCTTAGCAGGGCGCCGCCTTGCCATTCGGCACACTCCTCCTGACAAGCAGCTTTATTATATCAAAATAAGACTTAAATACCTAAATACGATTTCATTTGATAAAATTAAGAACATGGAAAAAATAATCAAGTTTATTAAAAACCGTTGGTGGGTATTCCCTAGCTTAATATTTTTAATTAGCATTGGGCTGTTTACTTATTTTCTCAGCTCCTTGCCCTCGCCTAAACAATTAGAAAACAAGCCTTCTCCGGCATCAACTGAAATTTACGACCGCAACGGAGAGCTTTTATATGAATTCCACGGCGACCAAAATCGAGTCCCTGTTAAATTAGAAAACCTGCCCAACCATGTTATTGACTCTGCTTTAGCCATTGAAGATCAAAACTTTTATAAACATTACGGTTTTGATATCCGGGGAATCACTCGCGCGCTTATTAATATTGTTTTTAAGCGAGACTTACAGGGCGGATCGACCATTACTCAACAACTGGTTAAAAATGCCTTACTAACTTCAGAAAGAACAATTTCTCGAAAAATAAAAGAGGCAATTTTAACTTTGCTAACTGAAACCATGTATTCCAAAGATCAAATTTTGGAAATGTATTTCAATCAAATTCCATACGGCGGAACTGCTTACGGTATTGAAGCGGCAGCAAGAACCTTTTTTGATAAAAGCGTTGTTGATCTTGATGTAGGAGAAGCAGCACTTCTAGCTGGTTTACCCGCCGCTCCTACCACCTATTCGCCTTTTATCCACCCAGATCGGGCTCGAGCTCGGCAAAAAACAGTGTTAAAACAAATGAAAAATGCCAATATGATCAGCCAGGAGGAATACGACCAAACACAAGAAAAAGAACTTAAATTTGCTTCCCCAGGAACAACTATTAAAGCACCGCACTTTGTTTTTTACGTGAAAGAACAATTAGTCGAAAAATACGGACAACAGAAAGTAGAACGAGGCGGCTTAAAGGTCACTACCAGTTTAGATCTTTCTTTACAAGAAACCGCTCAACAGATAGTTAAAGATGAAATTAGTAAGCTAGAAAGAGCCAAGGTGAGCAACGGAGCACTGCTAATCAATAACCCTAAAACAGGCGAGATTTTAGCCATGGTCGGCTCCAAAGACTATTTTGCTGATGATATTGATGGCCAATACAATGTGACCACGGCGTTAAGACAACCAGGCTCAGCAATCAAACCACTTAACTATGTAACTGGTTTGGAGACTAAAAAAATAACTCTGGCAACAGTTTTTGCTGATGTCCCTACTTGTTTTACTGGCGGACCGAAAACCTACTGCCCGCGCAATTACGATGGGCTTTTTCATGGGCCGGTCCAAGCCAGGTTCGCTTTAGGTAATTCCTTTAATATTCCTGCGGTTCGGATGCTTAAACTTAACGGACTGGAGACTTTTATTGCTTCTGCTTCTGCTGCCGGGCTGGACAGTTTAGGCCAAAGAGAAACGTCGGATTTTGGCTTATCTTTAACTCTAGGAGGCGGGGAAGTCAAAATGACTGAAATGGCTACTGCCTTCAGCACTCTAGCCAATTTGGGTGTCCGTAAAGACTTGTCAGCTCTTTTAGAGGTCAA
>CAZHXO010000011.1:0-10695 GCA_964536585.1 uncultured Gammaproteobacteria bacterium | reverse complement strand
CTTTAGTGCTTTGGCTACCTTTTTCTTTGCGTAACCAAATGACTAAGGTCTTTGCCAACTATGATGGGCCTAATTATATTGTTATTGCCAAGTGTGGCTATAATCCTGACTGCATCAGAAAGAATTTTTCTATCCCCTTGTCTTTAGAATATTATCCGGCTCACTTTCCCGGTTATCCCCTGGCAATCAAGATCTTAGATGCTTTTTTACCTGCTTGGTGGGCAATGCTAATCGGCAACGCTCTTTTTTCAATATTAATGATTTCTGTTTTTTACTTATTACTTAAGCAGTTAAAAGTTAAAAGCACTTTTTGGCTTTCTTTAGTTTTATTGTTTTTGCCAGCAAGAAATTTGATCTTAAGAAGCGTCGGGGCTCCAGAATCAATGTTTATTTTTTCAATTCTTGCCTCAATTTATTTTTATCGTAAAAAAAATTATTGGTTGAGCGGTTTGTTTCTAGGACTAAGCCAAATAATTAAAACACCAGCAATCTTGTTAACCGCTGCCTATGGACTAGCCTGGGCAATAAATGATAAATTAAACATAAAAAAAATAATCCCCAAACTACCGCTAATCTTGGGACCGTTAGTTATTTTGCCGATTTTCTACTTTTACGGGCAACAAACTGGAGATTTTTGGGCTTATTTCCACTCCGGAGATAATTTCCATTTGGTTTTCCCCCCTTTTCAAACTTTTATTTCATCTCGTTCATGGCTGAGTGATTTTTGGCTAGAAGACATTGTTTATATTTACCTTTTAGGTGGACTGGCAATCAGCCAACTTTATAAAAAATACAAAACAGACATTGTCACCCTTTTCCCGGTAGTTTTTTATATTGCAACACTATTTGTCGCTCATCGAGACATTTCAAGATACTCCGCTCCGTTGTATCCATTTTGGATTTTAGGTTTTGCTGATTTAATTAAAAAGAAAGAGTTCAAATATCTTTTCCTCTTTATCCTGCCGGCAATATTTTTATACGCCTACAATTTTATAAATTATAATATTGCTCCAATTGCCGATTGGGCCCCCTATTACTAAAATTTTCTCTAAATCTCTAAACTCTATACTCTAAACCGCTACACCCTTTTGTTTCTTTTTCCAAATTACTTTGTTATACATTATCCAGTTATATGGCAGGACTAGAAAAACGATAATTATGGGCAGATAAACTTGCCGATACTGCGTTCCAAACAGTGAAGTCAAAACGGTTCCAACTACTGTCTGAATAATCAACGCTCCTGCTGAAGTCAAATTAAACTGGAAAAATTTCTTAATAATCATACCAAAACTGGTAAACTGTTTAGCCTTAAATGTCCACAGATTATTCCAGGTATAGTTGGAAATAATTGCCATCTCAGTCGCCAGAAGCCAGACAGCCCATTCGGCCATCTTAAATTTTGGCAACAGCCAAATGCCAAAGGCATTAACTAAATAGCCAACAAAACCGACAACGCCAAATTTAATAAAGCTCTGCGTTTGAGGATCATTTAACCTTAATAAAATCAATGTCCGAAAAGAATCCTTGGCAGTATCTGAAGTTAGTTTTGATTCTCCAGCTTCTCGCAGCTGAAATTGTAACGGAATCTCTTTAACCTTCGCTCCCAATTTAACCATTTTATATAAAAACTCCAGTTTATATGCAAACTGGCGGGAATAAAGATTATCCATCTCCATCTGGTCAACAAATCCTTTGACTCGTGAAGCCTTTAAACCGGTTGTCGGGTCAGTAATTCTAAAAAACATTTTGCTTGGGAAAAAGAGAACAAATCTGGCAACTAACCCGCCAGCTTCCGAAAAGAAAATCCGCTTAAATCCCCAACCCTTAGGATTGGATCCGCCTTTAACCTTTCTGGACCCTAAAACATAGTCATAGCCTTTCTCAATCTCCTTAAGCATTACCGGTATCCGGTCAGGCGGGTGCTGAAAATCACCGTCAAACTCAATCACGGCATCAGCATCCATTTTATCCATTGCGTAGCGAAACCCCTTTACATAAGCTGCACCGATACCTTCTTTTTTTTTCTCAACAAATACTTCTATATTGTCATATTTATCCTCTTTTTCTTTAACAATCTCTGCTGTCCCGTCTGGCGACTGAGCATCAACAACCAAAAGCTTCATCTCCCAATTATCAATTTCAGGAAATGTCTTTGTAAACAAGTGTTCAATCATTCGACCAATTGTCCCGGCTTCATTATAAGTGGGAATAACCACTACTGCTGTCTGTTTATTTTTCTCGGCCATTAATTACCTCGCTTTGATAAACCTTTAACAACATTACCTACTTTTATACCATATTTTTCTATACTACCAGCATTTACCTCCAGAACAAAATTACATCTTTGGCTTCCCCCGTAGGGACCGTCACTTTGGGGCTCGGCATTTTCAACCAACTCAACTATTCGATGGCTACTGCCAACAAAAATTATATCCAAGGGGATGAAGGTATTTTTCATTGTCATTGGATATCTCCCTTCACGCTTAAATATAAACAGCATTCCATGATCTTTTGGCAGGCTTTTTCGGTACATTAAACCTTTTTGCCGCTCAAAAGGGTCATCAGCCACTTCCATTAAAAAGGTTACCTTTCTTTCCTGACCATAATCTCCATAAACCATTACTTCGGCTAAATCGCCAGCAACAATTTTTGGGTTACGGAAAAATTTTTGAAAACCAATATAGCCTGCAGCAAGAATTAAAAGAATAACAAGGATTTTTCTCATACTTAACATTCATTATGATAAACTATTGGTGAAAATGCAAATAATTAAATTAAAAAATAACCGGCTAACTTCTGCTCAAATAAACAAAGCAATTAGCTCCCTTAAAAAAAATAAATTAATTATTTATCCGACTGAAACTTGCTACGGCCTTGGGGCAGATGCAACCAGCAAAAAGGCGGTCGATAAAGTCTTAGAATACAAGGGGTCAAGGTCTGGCCAGCCGATATCAATAGCGGTAAGTAATAAAAAAATGGCCCAGAAATATGTTCGTTTAAATAAAATTGCTAAAAATTTATACCAAAACTTTTTACCCGGGCCGATAACGGTAATTTCACAAGGTTTACACAAGGTTGACCCGCGAGTAGAATCAGAAAGGGGGACATTAGGAATTAGAATTCCGGACTATCCGCCAACTTTAATGTTGATCAAAGAATTTGATCAGCCAATCACCTCCACCTCAGCTAACGTATCGGGTGGTAAAACTCCTTATACAATTAATGACGCTTTAACGCAACTAACTGATAAAAAGATGTCTATGTTGGGGGCAATCATTGATGCCGGCAAGCTTGATTATCATCCCCCTTCCACGGTTGTTGATACCACTTTAAACGAGCCGACACTCCTCAGACAAGGTGAAATTGATTTTTCACAGCTTGACACTCAAACTGTAATCACCAACAAAACAGACCAAACTCAAGATTTAGGCCAAAAATTAATTGAAAACAATATTAAGCCACTAGAGAAAAAGGCAATTATTTTTGCTTTACAGGGCGAGTTGGGAAGCGGCAAAACACAGTTTGCTAAAGGCATTGCCCGAGGGTTAAAAATAAAAGCAGTGGTTAAATCCCCAACATATATTTTGCTCCGTGAATATCCTTATTCTCTTAATTATTTAAGGGGAATTTTTTATCATCTTGATGCTTGGCGGATGGAGTCTCCTAACGAATTAAAAGAATTAAGTCTAAAAGAAAAGATTAAACCAGGTAATGTAATTGCAATTGAATGGATTCAAAAGGGTAAAGAGATTTTAAAAGAGATTGAACAAAAAACAGATGCAAAAATAATTTATGTTGATTTTAAATATATCTCCAAAACAAAAAGAAAAATCCGCTTTACTTATTAGTCATTTGTAGCTTTTCTAAAAGTTTTTTAGCTTTATCTTCAGTAAGTTTAACCGACTCTTTGGGGAAAAAGTTTACCTTTCCTCTGGCATCCGGCATAAGATGGATATGAGCATGGGGAACATCATAACCATAAATCCATGACATCACAAATTCAGTATCCATTTTTTCTTTTAAATGATTAGCAATTGTGTTAGTCACTTTAAAATATTCCCCTGGATTGGGTACATCCCAAACCCAGCGGTGGTGTTGCTTAGGAATTACTAAGGTGTGGCCCTCCACCCAAGGGTTGATATCCAGAAAAGCTAAAAACTCTTCGTCCTCATATATTTTATAGCAAGGTGCCTGACCAGTAGCTATTTTACAGAAAATACAATTCCCTTTACTGTTCATCAGAGTTCAGCCAGTTACGTGTTACGTGTCACAGGTTTATTTAAATAACTAATTAATGAACCAATTTTATTAGCTAATAATAACAAAAGTTTATTAGCTTGATCAAATTCTTTCTTCGAAATGTATTCAACAGCCAATGCAATGTACAACTGATTTCTAACTTCTCCAACCGAGCCCTTGGATATTTTTAAAAATCTTCTAAATTCATTATTATTGTTCTTCTCAAATCCTTCAACTATATTTGAGCTAATAGAAATGCTTGCTCTTCTTATTTGATCCCGAAGCCCAAAATCACGACTAAATTCTTTTTTGGAAGTATAATCATAAATTAATCTTGTCGCTTTAAGAGCCAACTTCCAGATTTCCAAATCTTCAAATCTTTTTATCTTCATATTTTAATATAACACGTAACCCGATATCCCGTAACACCATAACACTTTAACAATTATAGATAAATTAGGTATAATACTTTCACAAAATGAATAAAAAAATTGGCAAAAACTATACAATACTAAGCATTGAAACTTCTTGTGATGAGACGTCAGCTGCCGTTACCAAAGGCAGAAAAGTAGTTTCTAATATTATCTGGTCGCAAATTAAGGTTCACCAGCCTTGGGGTGGTGTAGTTCCTAATCTCGCCAGGAGGGAACACAAAAAACATTTACCCAAGGTTATCAAAAAAACAATTAAACAAGCAAACATTAATCGCAAACGGTTTAATTTAGGTAAAGAAAAAATTTCCTTTGAAAATATCGATGCTCTTGCTGTTGTTCACGGACCTGGACTGGCAATTGCTTTAGAAGTAGGCATTAAACAGGCAAAAGAACTAGCTAAAAGCCATCACAAGCCGCTTTTAGCGATTAACCATATGAAAGGGCATCTTTTGTCCTCTTTTGCTCTAAACTTAAATGGGAAGGGCCCGCTTAATAAAAAATCCCACCAGTTTCCTATTTTAGGACTGCTAATTTCAGGTGGTCACACGCAATTAGTAAAAATGCCTAATTTTGTTGATTATCAATTATTGGGTGAAACTCTGGATGACGCGGCCGGAGAAGCATTTGATAAAGTCGCTAAAATGCTAAATTTAGGCTATCCTGGCGGGCCAATTATTGAAAAGCTGGCTCGTGATGGTAATCCCCACCGGTTTGCCTTACCCGTTCCTATGGCCAAACATAAATCCTTAAACTTTTCTTTTTCCGGACTTAAAACCGCTTGTTTATATAAATTAAGAGGAATTCCTGAACATAAAAAAGATAAACAATTTTATCAGGATTTTGCCGCTTCATTTCAACATGCCTTAATTAAGTCAATCACCATCAAATTAAAACAGGCAATTAAAAGCTCTCAACCTAAGCAAATTGTTTTAGGCGGCGGAGTAATTAATAATCTTGCTTTAAGGCAAAAAATCAGGTCAGTCGCAAATGTGTTCAATTTACCAGTAACAATCCCCTACACTGATAAACTTCTTTCTGATAATGCTGGAATGATTGGCGTAGCTGGCTATTACCAGGCTAAAAATGGAGAGTTTGTTCAAGATTTGGATAAATTAGACCGCAAACCAAATTTAAATTTTTAATTCGCTATAATAAAGACATGAAAATTGATATTCTCACTTTATTCCCGGAACTATTTGCGCCTTTTAAAGACTGGAGTATGATTAAGAAAGCTCAAGAAATCGGCGTTTTAAATTTAAATTTTCACAATCTCAGAGACTGGGCAGTAGATAAACACGGTACAGTTGATGATGCTCCTTACGGCGGTGGGCCGGGTATGGTCATACGCCCAGAGCCAATCTATAATGCCCTTCAAGATTTAACTCGCAACTCGCAAACACGCAACCCAGAAACACTTAAAACTATTTTGCTATCTGCTAAGGGCAAAACCTTTAATCAAAAGATGGCAACTGATTTGTCCCAAGAAAATCACCTTGTTTTGGTTTGCGGCCATTACGAAGGCGTTGATGAGCGAATCAGACAACACATGGTAGATATGGACATCTCAATTGGCAACTATGTCCTATCTGGCGGCGAAATTCCAGCAATGGCAGTCACTGATGCTCTCAGCCGTTTATTACCCGGGGTTTTAGAAAAACAAGGGGCAGCTGAAGTTGAAAGCTTTTCTCCCGGCTTAAAAAAATTATCAAAAAACCACCAATCACCAACCACTAGCCACCAACCACTAATTGAATATCCCCATTACACCCGACCGGCAGAGTTCAAGGGATGGAAAGTCCCCGAAGTCCTTCTTTCTGGCAACCATAAAAAAATTGCTCAGTGGCGGGCATCACAAATAACTGCTAAACTAAAAAATAATGATTAATCAAGTTATTAACTCTTATTGGCTCTTGTCCCTCTTTCTTTCCCTGCCTCCGCTCATTGCTTTTATTAAAGAGGAGGAAGCCAAAACAATTGAATTTCTGCTCAGCTACTTTATTACTTTTGTAATTGGGCTTACTTTAAAACAAACAACAGCTATCCCCCGCCCATTTGTTGAAAATCCTCAGGTTTTAGGTTTGACAACCAGTATTCCAACCACATACTCGTTTCCTTCTCTGCATACTGCATTAATTACTGTCTTTGCCTGGGCATTAGCAACTGTCATTCCAAGACTCTCCTGGCTGGGATTTGGCACGGCCTTATTTATCGCTGTTTCCCGAATCTACCTTGGCGTCCACTATTATTCTGACATTGTTGCTGGCTTTTTAATCGGCACTTTTATTTTTTGGGCAATTTATATTTTATTCAACCCTAAAAAAGTCTTGCCTAAAAAGACTGATCCCAATATCCGTCGAAAGTTGTTTCACTTAATTTACGGAATTATCCTCGCCGGCCTAATTCAATACGATATTATTAATGTTTATCACATCGGTTTAATCACCCTCGTTGCTGGACTAATGGTTATTAGCTCCCAGTATTTAATTTCCAAAAATATTTCTCTTTTCATTTTGTATTTTGAACGCAAAAAAGAACCTAAATACCTGGGGCTCGGGCCCTTTTTCTTTTTAATCAGCGCTTTTCTTACCACTTTGGTATTCAACAAACAAATTGCAATCGCCGCCATTTTAAATTTAGCTATTGGTGATTCAGTCAACGCTCTGCTTGGACACTTTTGGAAAGACAAAAGCTGGTTAAAAATTATTCCCAGTAAGTCTTTAAACAAGAAAAAAAGGTTTGAAGCTTCTTTAACTGCTTCAATTGCAACCATTATTGTTGCCCTAAATTACGTCACTCCTCTTCAGGCTTTAGGCGGCTCTTTTGTTACCTTATTACTTGAATACAGTGAGCCGAAATTCAGAGGAAGGAAAATAGACGACAATCTACTCATTCCCACTGCCTCAGGTTTATTAATGTCATTATTATAAAATGCTTGTTCGTACTGAATGTTACTGGCCGCATTCGCGTTCCGCGGCCACCGGCAGTAATTAGTCCCTTCATTTTGATTGATTATAAAATTTTTCAGCTTCTTGTTTCAACGGGCGCCACCAATCTTCATTTTCTTGATACCAAAAAACTGTTTGTTTTAAACCTTGCTTTAAAGAATATTTTGGCTTCCAATCCAATTCCTTATTTATCTTTGACCAATCAACTGCATAGCGCCGGTCATGACCTGGTCTGTCTTTGATAAATTCCAGCCAATTTTCATCTTTACCCAAAATACTTAAAATCATTTTTGCCAGTTTCAAGTTACTAATATCTTTTTTTAGACCGCCAACACAATAGGTTTCTCCCGGCTCGCCATGTTTAACTACTTTATCAATTGCCCGACAATGATCATTTACATGCAACCAATCACGAACATATTTCCCGTCGCCGTAAATAGGTATCTTTTCACCGTCAATAACATTAGTTATCATTCGTGGGATAAATTTTTCAGGATTTTGATAAGGCCCGTAATTATTTGAACAGTTAGTAATTGTAATTGGTAAACCGTAAGTATCATAGTAAGCGCGGACCAAATGATCAGTCGCCGCTTTAGAAGCAGAATAAGGGCTGTGGGGAGCGTATTTAGTTTGTTCATCAAACTTTTTACTTGATCCTAAAGACAA
This sequence comes from uncultured Gammaproteobacteria bacterium, assembly GCA_964536585.1. Taxonomy (GTDB): domain Bacteria; phylum Patescibacteriota; class Microgenomatia; order UBA12405; family JAHJSD01; genus CAZDJQ01. The sequence goes on along the minus strand of CAZHXO010000011.1, from coordinate 2,411 downwards.
AGCTCCAAAAACCTCATCAGTAGAAATATGATGAAACCGGCTAATCTTATGCTTTACTGCACTGTCTAAAAGAACTTGGGTTCCTAAAACATTAGTTTTTATAAAAACTCCTGGTCCGTCAATTGACCGGTCAACATGAGACTCAGCCGCAAAATGGATAATAGTATCCGCCTGCTTAACTAGGCTGTCCACTAACTGCTGATTAATAATGTCTCCTTTGACAAACTTATAACGAGAATTATTTTCAATCTCTCCAAGATTATCTAAATTACCGGCATAAGTAAGTTTATCTAGGTTAATAATCTGATCTTCGGGGTATTTAGAAAGCCAATAGTGAATAAAGTTACTGCCGATAAAACCTGCTCCGCCAGTTACCAATATCTTCACTTTAGTGCACTTTTATTATACATATTTTTTTATTAATATTCACCAACCACTAACCACTAGCCACTAATTTAGGTATATTTATCGGCAACGGAGGAAGCGGCATAAGCACCAGGCTTTGTCTTCGCTCTAAATCCGTTCCCAACTACCATCCCGACCAACTCTTTAATCACTGCCCGGCTGGGACCGTTTTCACCAACATCAATATGAATTTCTAACTCTTCATAATAACCGTCTAAGTCTTCTTTTAACAGTCCAAGCAAATTTCTTGCCAGGTCCAGCGAAGCAATAGTTTCCTGATAAAGCTTTTCTTTTAAGGAGTAAATATTATTAACTCTTTCTTTGCGAAAGAAATAACGAGCTCCCCTGCCTTTGCGATGAATGACAATCGCACTCACCAAATCAATAAAGCTTTCTGTTTTAGTTTTTTTAGACCGAGAATCTGAACCAATTATTAGCTGGTAGTCCTCTTCAGGATCAGTGTGAATAAAGTCATGGATTTCTTTGCCAATATCCCCCCATTCAACTTTTCCTTTAGTAGGATTTTGAAATGCTTTCTTTTCCATAGCAGGAGTATTATAGCATGCAAGCATAACCGGTTTAATGAAAAATTGGTGTCATCTCGAGCAAAACGGAGTGAAGTCGAGAGATCTCTTTTTAATTTAAAAAGGGATTCCTCGATTCGTCCTCAACCTAAGGTTGGGACTATCGCTCGGAATGACAAATAGCTGTTTACTGGGAAAGAAGAACAAAATAAGCTAAAGAGGCCCCAATTATTGCCATAAAAACATATTCAAAAGTTATCTTTAAATTTAGGTCTCCCTGGCGCCAATGATGAACAACACCCCAAATTACATAAGCAATAGCCGTGAAAATTAAGCTTATCTTTTGCCGATATAGATTATGGCTTGCGCTTAAAAAGAATATCCCCCCTAAAATTAGGACTAAACCTAAAACTATAAAATCCAGCCATCCCTTTTTAATGCTCTTAATTATCTCTTTCATTATTTAGCCGATCAACCCCGCCTGGGTGGTGAACAAAATTATCCCGCCAATAAATAATAAAAAGCTGATGTGCGCTGTTGTCCGCCCGGTTGCGCGGTATACTTTGCTTTTTAAAACAACGTATCCGTCAATGAATAAAACCATAGTTAAAATCCCGATGATAAATCCGCTTAGCTTTTTATTTATCTGGAGTGGGTTGGCAATTGGCTTAATATTCTCATTAGAGCGGGCTAAAGTTTCTGTGCTTTCAAAATTTACTTCCGTTGCCGGTTCTTGGGCTGTTTCCTCAGTTTGGGCTACTGCCGGTGGTTGCTCAGGAACTGATGCCTGACTGGAAACATAAGTTGGGGTGGTAAAAAACTGAACTACTAAAGTAGTTTTTAAGCCACCCAGGGTCCCATCAACCACAGCTACTCCAATTTCTTGGAATTTGGGGTTGACAATGTTTTCTTTATGAGTTGGAGAGTTCATCCAAGCCTTGATAACCGCTTCAGGCCGATAAAAATCTCTGGCCAAGTTTTCACCGGCTATTCGGTAATTATAGCCGGTATCTTTTAAAAATGTCCATGGTTCTCTGCCTGAGGGGGACTGATGAGACCAATAATCAAAGGCAAACATATCACCAGCTTTTAGCTGAGCCGCCTGGTTTAGCAAACTGTTATTTTTCAAAGGCTCTAATCCCCGGCTTGCTCTTTCCTGGTTAGTTAATTCAATTATCCTTTGAGGAGTGATCTGGGAAGAATAACCTAAAATTCCAGGTTTGGCTAAAGCTAGGAATTTCAAGCTCAATTGTGCTCCGACAAAAAAAATCACCAGAACCATTAAAGAAACTGGTTGTAATAATTTGGCTTGATAATTATTTTCCCGGAGAGGCAAAAACAACTTTTTTAGTCTTTTTCTAAACCCCATTACATCTACTATACTACACTTTTTTCATTAAAATTTGCAACCCTAAAAGGTCTAGGAAATACTTATTGTCATCTCGACATACTTATTGTCATCTCGACATACTTATTGTCATC
>CAZHXO010000010.1:0-10806 GCA_964536585.1 uncultured Gammaproteobacteria bacterium | reverse complement strand
CGGCTTTAGTTCGACTAAAAGAGCACAATCAGACCATTCGGACAAAAGTTAAGGGACGTAAAATTACTCAGATGTTTAACGAAGTGATTAAGAAACTGAAACGTCTTCTGAGACAGAATGATTGATACCCACGCGCATTTAAATATCCCGCTTTTTTCTAATCAGGTAGATGAAATTGTCAAAAAGTCTAAGCAAGCAGGAGTTAAGGGGGTAATCATGGCGAGCAGTAACTTAGAGGAAATTAGAATTGGGCTTGAGCTGGCCAAGGATTATCCTGACTTTTTGTATCCTGCGGCTGGAATACATCCTCAGAAAACTGATCCCGATAATAAAACATTTTTCAAACAGCAGTTGCGGGAATTGGATAAATTAATCAGCAATAATCCGCGGATCATTGCTGTCGGCGAGTGCGGTTTAGACAGTTCTCAACCCCCGCCAGGAGAAGAAGCGAGAAAGATCAGCAAACAAATAGATTTATTCTGTGACCAGTTAAAGATAGCAGCAAAGCACAATTTACCAGTGATTATTCATGCCCGAGGGCTGGTTGATGAAGTAATAAAGGTGCTAAATGCTGAATGCCAAATGCCAAATGAACAAATAAACGGAGTTTTTCATTGCTATACCGGCGGGAAAAGCAGGATTAATAGAATTCTTGATTTACCGGGTGAGTGGTATTTTGGCATTGACGGCAATGTTACTTATGATCGAGGCTTGCAAAAGGTAGTTAAAGAAATCCCTCATAATCGGCTTTTATTGGAAACAGATAGTCCTTATTTAGCCCCAGAACCGCACCGGGGCGAAACTAATACCCCAGCTAATTTACCTTTGATTGCCGAGCAAATCGCTGAAATTTGGGATTGTGAGGTTGACAAAGTAGCTGAACAAACATCTACTAACACTAAAGATTTATTTAAAATATAATTCTGCTTTCGGCAAACCTACGATCGTTGAGTTAAGGGAAGCAAAAGATTATTTATCCCAGATTTTTTCGACCGCGTCTATAATTTCTTGGGAGGGAAGGTAATCATAAAGCTTATCTTGCCAGTTGCTGTCCTCAATATTAATATGCGGCTCAACTCCGCGGCCTTGAATTGGCTGGCCGTCTGCTCTTAAAGTAACACTGTGAACTAGAAACATTGAGAATTTTTCATTTTCTGCTATTTGGTTATCAATATCAAATACTTTTTCTACTGTGCCCCAGCCTTTAGTCGGAGTGCCGACTAGAACACCAACATTATACTTTTTGAGGGCTGAAGCCATGACTTCGGCTGAAGATTGAGTGTTTTCATTGATTAAAATGATTACCTTTTTATATCTCACTAAACTAGGCATCCAGCCGATTTTAGTTTTAAAATCTGTGGTTTCACCCTGGTGGAAAAATTGGTAAGCGTATTGGTTGTTGCCGATAAAGGGCCCAAGAAAATAGGTAAGTCCGTCAATTGCTCCGCCGACATTGTCACGAAGATCTAAAATCAAAGTGTTAAGCTCATCCCCTTGGTCGTATTTTTGGGCTACCCGCTGTAAATCCTCTAAAGTTGTTGGTGAAAATTTGGTAATGTGAATGTGAAGAATTTCGGGAGTAATTAATTTATGGTCAATGGTTGGTACAACTGATTCGGTGTCGTAATTTTGTCGAGCTTGTTGGTCGCCTAGGACTTTTTCAGCTTGTTCCACCACTTCAAGTTTTTTTTGAGCTTCAGGAGTGTCTTTTTGGACCAATTCTTGTTTTTGGCTTTCTATTACTTGAGCAATCTCATCTTGAGAAGCTTGTTTGTCTACCCCCAACTGCTCGTAAAAGTTAGTTTCGGTTTTGTTTTTCACTCGGTCATTAAGAGCCTTTTCATCCTTTTTTACATACAATCTGGACCGGCCAAAGGGTTGTAAATTAGCTAGAACAATGTCAGCTAGTTTTTGGGAAAAGTCTATTTTTTTCTCCTCGCCTTCAATCTGATTAAAAAGGTCTTCTAATTTAGCAATTAAACACCCTTTTTGGTCACATTTTAGGTTTTGGGGCTGACCGGTTAGTTTTTCTATTCCTTTTGTGTAAAGATGGTTCAATTCTTTGTCATCGATTTCTTGCCAATGGTTCTTTTGTATTTTATCGTAAACTTCAGCTAAAAAAGCAACATATTTGTTTTTTTGTTTTTCAGGTGCAGTTTCTACTTGTTGAGGCAGAAACGGCAGTTTGTCTTTAGCAAGAAAACCACCAGCACTACCAAGTATTAAAGTGAGAAAGATAATTAAGGGCAGTTTTAGTTTTTTAAGCTCCATTTTTATTCTGAAAATACGTCTGCTGTATATGTTAGCAAATCTGTGTCTTTGTCAAGATAACATTTTGGGTTTAAGCCAGCTTTGTTTAAACATAAGTGTGATAAAAATTCTTCAACCCCGTCCCATTGGTGCTCAGTTCCAACTTGAGGTAAATAAGTGCCACTGCGGTTGCCTTTTCTAACAAGAACACCATGTTTACCAAGTTTAATATTCTGCCAGTTATCAATTTCCTTAGGTTTAGACAAAACCGAGATTTCTATTTCAATGTCTTCTAATTCTTCTGGCTCAACAGCAGGGAAGCGCGGGTCTTTGCTTGCGGCGGTTATTGTCTGTTCTTGGACTGTCTGCCAAAGTGGGGTGTCGGGGCTAAAATTGCCCATGCAGCCTCTGAGTTGATCGTTTTTATTTAAGGTGACAAAGACGCCAAGTTTTGATTGCAAGGCCGGGTCGCTGACCTCAAAAGCCGGCTTCTCTTCGTTTGTTAGGTATTTTTCCAATGATTTTCTGGCGATAGCTAATAGTTTTCCTTTTTGCTCTTCATTTAATTCTTGATTTTGGGCATTTGAAGATTGACCATTGTCTTTTTCTTGGCTGAAAACCAAGGAGGCATAACCCACCACTTGGGATTTGTCTCCGGTTACATCTCCAGAGTTAGCGTATTTAATTTTTTGCCATTGGCCATCCATATCTTGGCTAATATTTAAACCTATTTTTACTGATTCTGCGGCACAAGCACAAGTTTGTAAATTGGGATAATTCTGGCCCATTAAATTATTAATAGTCTTTTCAAAATTTTCTGGCTTACCACTTAAAATGCTTTCAATTGTTTGATTATCTACCTGCGTAGCGATTTCGTAGTTGGGATAGTGTGATAAATCAGTAGAAATAATAACTAAGGTGTTGGGACCTAAGTTTTCCTTGAGGATACTAGTTAATTGGTCAAGGGTTTTGTTATTAATCTGGCCGAGTAAGATAGGGATGATTTTAAAGTCGGTAAGAACACTTTGTAACAAGGGTAGCTGGACTTCTAAGGAATGTTCTTGATTGTGAGGTTGAGGATTACAGTCAATCAGTTCGTGGCTACATAGTTTCTCTATTAATTTCTGATCGGTTTCTACTTGGCCTAACGGTGTTTCCCATTGGTTGCGGTCATCAATTGCTACCCCATCAAAAAAACTTTGATGTGAGTTGCCAAGTAAAATTATGCGGTCAATGTTTTGGTTTTTAAGTTGTTTATAGCCGGCGGCGGCAACTGCGCCGGAAAATTTATAGCCGGCATGGGGAACGATTAAGATATTTATGAGTTCTGATTTATTAATTATGAATTCAGAATTTGATAAATATTTATTAATTTGGCTCTGGAGTTCGTTTTGGTCAGCTGGATAAAATTGGCCGGCAAAAGCAGATTTACGAATAGTCATTGCTTGATTTTCCTCCTCTTTTATTATTGCATTTTTATTATTTAATTTAAAACGCAGAAAAAATACTCCAACGAGGATAAGGCCAGTTGAAGCGAGAAAAAAAACTAGTTTTTTCATTGATATAATTATAATTGATTATTAGTAAATGCAAAAACACAATTTATCAAAAGCATATTTTTTCAGTTTAGGTATTGTTTCTCTTCTTTGCCAAATTGTTTTATTGCGGGAACTGGTCAGTTGGTTAGGAGGCGATGAGCTTTTTTATGCTTTGGGTTTAGGAAGCTGGCTGATTTTTGTCAGTATAGGGAGCTTTTTATTAGCAAGAAAAATAAAAAAAGTCTCTCTACCTTTAGTTTGGAAATTATTAATTTTCTACACTTGTTTGCCTCCTTTATTGTTAGTTGGGTTCCGCTGGGCATTAGCTCAAGGGTTGGCTGTTGGCCAAATCCCTTCCTTGGGCCAATCAGTGCTTATTTTAATTACCGTGCTCTTTTTACCTGGTTGTTTGTCAGGATTATTATTTTATCTGGGTTGCCAGCTGTGGCCTGACTCGAGCTTAGCTTATTTTTATGAAACCCTTGGCTTTTTTACTGCCGGCTTGGTGTTTACCTTTTTTTTGAGCCAGTCTAGTTTTCCCTTACCCGGGCGGGTTGATAAATGGAGTTTACAATTTCGCTACCCTCAGTTGAAGAAAATCGTTTATTCCCAGGGTAGTCAGCTGGTGGTCAGTGGAAAAAAAGACCAATTAAATGTATTTTCAGCTGGACAACTAGTTTTCAGCGGAGAACAAACGGATTTCGATAATATCACTTCTCTTGTTTTAGCGCGGGTTAAGGCAAGTCAAAATAAAGTTTTGTTTTTAGGTGATTTACACTTAGCCAATCAGATTGAGAAAGAGTTTTCAGCCTTGAAAACTCTTTTTGCCCAGCCGAATAAAGAACTTTTTAAACTTCAACAATTGTATTTAAATGAAGATATTCAGCCAAAGACTGAACCGTTAACTCAAATTTTAAGGGAACAAAAAGATTTTGACTGGGTTATTTTATCTCCAGGCAGCCCAAGTAGTTTATCAATAAGTAGGTATTATAGTTTAGAGAATTTCCAGTTGATAAAACAAGCGCTTAAAAATAATGGAATTTGTGTACTAGTCTTTGATTTGCCAACAGCTTATCAGAGTAGGGAGGCATTGCATTTTGGGCAGGTGATTTATCAGACCTTTGAGCAGGTATTTAATGAAAACGAACTTTTAATTATTGAAGGGCGAGTAGTTTTATTGGGTTCGTTGGAGAATATTGTTTTTAAAGCTGGGAAATCAGATGGGTTTGTTGATTTAGCTCTTAGTGATAGTCAAAGAATTGAATTGAAAGAAAAATTAAGCCAAGGAAGCAGTCAATTAACTACTAGATTGTGGCCCTTAGCTTATTTTTATCATCATCTCTTTTGGCAGACGATTTTTTCTTTTCAGTTACCAAAGTTGTGGCAATACCTAGTTTGGATTTTTCCTTTGTGTTTAGTTACTGGCTTTGGCAGTTTATTGAACAAAAATTCTGATCGCCTTGAAATACTAGTTATATTGTCCACTTTTATTTTGATGAGTTTAGAAACAACTTTATTATTTATATTTCAAACTCAGTTTGGTAATTTATATACTTATTTAGGCTTAATTATGGGAACAATTTTGTTGGGAATGGCAATTGGAGTAGGGGGCGTTAAAAAGCTGAAAGCTGAAATTGCCCCGAATTTAATTTTATTTGCTTATTTACCGCTGGGCTTGATTCTTCTGATTAATTTTTGGCAGAGTTTAATTTTGCTGTGGTTGATTTTGGGTTTATTAATCGGTTTAGTCGGAGGGATAGTTTTTGGCTTGGTTAACCAAATTTGGCTGGCTAAAGGCGGCGAACCCACTTATATTTACTTTGCTGATTTGATTGGCGGATTTTTGGGAGCCGTTTTAACTGCGGTAATTTTATTGCCTCGCTTTGGTTTTAATTTTTTGCTGATTTTAATCTCGATTTTAGTTTTAATCCCAAACGCCAGGAATTTTTTGAGGACACTTTGGTGATAAGCCCCTTTGGTCAATTGTGTTTTGCTCAACTAAATAGCCACTGCGAATGATCACAGGTTGATTGTTTTCTGGGCAATAAGTATTTGAGCTTTCTTCTGTTTGGATATTACCAATGTAAACGTAGTTAAGACCAACATCTAAACAGACTTGACGAGCTTTGATTAAAGTTTCTTTGGAAGTAGGGGATAAATTAGTTAATTTGTATGCTGGGCTGAAGCGGGAAAAGTGCAGAGGGACATCCGGCCCAACTTCATTTTTAATCCATTGACACATTTGTTCAATCTCATCCAAATCATCAGTGTAACCGGGAACAATAAGGTTGACAATTTCCAGCCAGGTATCAGATTGGGCAACAGTTTTGATTGAATTTAGTACTGGCTGCAGCCGGCCCTGATTAAGCTTTTGATAAGTTTGGTCATTAAATCCTTTCAAATCGATTTTCATTGCATCTAAGTAGGGAAGAAGTTTTTCTAAAGGCTCGCGGTTGATATATCCAGCTGAGATATTCGCAGTTTTTAAGCCGTTTTCTTTGGCCAGTTTGGCAATATCAAACATATACTCATACCAAACAGTGGGTTCATTGTAAGTGAAAGCAATTACTTCCGCTCCTTTGCTTTTTGCCTGGTCAACTACTTGCTGCGGGGTCATTGACATTGACTCTACGTCTTCTGGAAAACGATGGGCAATATCCCAATTTTGGCAGTTTTGGCAATTCATGTTGCAGCCAACTGTAGCTAAAGAATAAGCTTTGGCACCTGGTAAAAAGTGATAGAGAGGCTTTTTTTCAATCGGGTCAAGATGAGTAGTTACCGGTTTACCGTAAACCAAGGAATAAAGTTTGCCTTTAATATTTTCTCTAACTCCACAAATTCCGCGCTGGCCGGAGCTGAGAATACATTTATTAGGACAAAGCTGACATTGGACCATGCCGTTATCGAGTTGCTTGTAAAAACTGGCTTCATGATAATCCGCTGGGTTTACTTTTTCTCCAAGCTTATTTTTAGCAACTATCACCCCTGACAGAATTATTCCTACAGTGATGACAATAATTCCCAAATACTTTTTCATTAAGAAATTATATCAATGATACAATAAAAAAATATAAGATGATAAATGTAAATTTTGACTCACCGAGTTTGATTTCTATTTGGTCAATCTTGCTGCCGTCGATACTTTATTCCTTGCATTGGTTTTTAACAAATAGTTCTCAGTTCGGCCAAAAAAAAGGTATTTTTTCGGAGGCGGGGCTGAAATACGTTTGGAATGTAATTTTGCTTTTGCTCTTTATTCCGAGTGGAGTTTTTGGTTTACTGCTTGGTTTAGGAATAAAAACACCGTTTTTGGTCTATTGGCATTATCAAGCCGGCGCCGCTTTTGTGATTGTTGCTTTAATTCATGCTCTTAATCATCTAGCTTATTATCTTCAGGGTTGGAAAGTATTTAAAAAATAAACATTAGGTTTTTGGAGATAAAGTAAATTCCGACTAGAACTCCGCTTAGCCGAGCGATTTTTTGCACTAAGGGATAATGGGTAAATTTTCCGCCTAAAAACAAGGTGGGAACTAAATAGGTACTGGTGCCTAGAAAAAAGCTTAGAAAGTATAACATTGATTGGACGGCACTTCTTAAGTTAAACACGTGGGTCAAGGAAGCAATAAACGGCGGGCAGACGTTAACTCCGGTCAGCAAACCGACTAAAAAAGGCCAGCGGATTTTCTTAAACGGTAGGAACGAGCAAATTTTCTTATCTATTCTCCCTAAACTAAATAAAACTAAACTTATCCCCATCCAGAAGTTGCCGAGGGAAACTAAAGAATGAATTAGTTGATTATGGATGGTTTGGCCCAGCCAGCCGAAAATCAAGCCAAAAATTAAATAACCAATTAATCTACCAGTGGAAAATTCTAAAATTAATCCGGCTGACTTTTTAAAATTTCTTTTTTCCGCCATTAAAATAGGTAGAAAAATAGGTAAACAGGTGCCTAAACAAAAGATTCCGACTGATAAACCGGCTAGGTAGCCGGAGGCAGAGTTAAGCATAATATAGTATATCAGCACTTAATTTTAATAAATATTTGGTTAATGTTATTATTGTAAATAATGAAAGATATTGAATTGGTAAAGTATATTGACCATGCCAACCACTCAGCTACATCGACAGCGGAGGAAATTAAACAATTATGTAATGAGGTTAAAAGGCACGGCTTTAATGCTGCTTTTGTTAATCCTTGTTGGGTTGAATTAGCCAGACGGGAGTTAGGAGATGAAGGCAAGGTGGGGACGGTGGTTTCTTTTCCTTTAGGCCAAGAAACTACCCAGGCAAAAGGCGTCGCCGTGTTAAATGCTTTAGAAAATGGCGCCGATGAAATTGATGTTTCAACTAATATTGGTTTACTTAAAGCGCGCAGAGAAGATGAGTATTTAGACGAAATGGTTCAGCTGGTTAGTTTGGCCAAATCCCAGGATTCTTCAAAAATAATCAAATTTATTATTGAAGCGGTTTTACTTAATGAAAAGGAGATTAAAAAAGCGGCTAAATTGGTTTTGGAATCCGGAGCCGATTTTGTGAAAACTACTTCTGGATTTGGCCCTCGGGATGCTAAGATTAAGTTTGTTAAGCTAATTCGGCAGGCGGTTGGTAATCAAATACGAGTTAAAGCTGCTGGTGGGATTCATTCTCGTCAAGAAGTAAAAAGCTTTTTACAGGCAGGTGCTGATCGAATTGGGACTTCTGCCGGAGTAGCAATTGTTAGCGGAGAGAGTCCAAAAGAAACTTCAGAATAATGAAAAATAATTTTTTAAAATTCCTAATTGCCTTTAATTTATTTATTGTTTCTTTTTTAATTTTTATTTATTCCCAGCCTAATCACTTAAAATTATCTGGCAAGTATGATTTTAATGAGCAGCTTGGTTATTTTCATCAAAAAAAAGTTGATGTCCCGAGCCCAGAGGAAATAGACCTAAGCTCCCCTATTTTAGGCCAAACAAGTGGACCGAAAAAAATCTATATTGATTTAACTCAGCAACGGCTCTATGCTTTTGAGGGTAACCGCTTGATTTACAACTTTTTAGTTTCTACTGGAAAGTGGGGCCGAACTCCTACCGGGGTGTTTAATATTTGGATTAAATTGCGTTATTCTAAAATGGAAGGGGGTTCAAAAGCTTTAAACACTTATTATTATCTGCCTAATGTTCCTTACGTGATGTATTTCTATAATCAACAATACCCTCGTTATCGCGGTTACGGCATTCATGGGACTTATTGGCATAGTAATTTTGGCCATCCCATGTCTCATGGCTGCATAAATATGAGAACCCCGGAAGCGGCGCAACTTTATTATTGGGCTGACCCTGATTTAAGAGGTAGGGGTAGTATTTATGCAACTAGGGGTAATCCTGGAACGCAGGTGGTAATCTTTGGCCAAGCTCCTAGTTATTAAACATTCTTTTTAATTTGATCAATTATTGCTTGGGTGCAAAGATAAGTTGCTTCAATGCCCTTTAGTCCGAGGACTTCTCCTAATGATTTGTCTAGAATGTAGGGGTTGTCAGAGGAATAATAAAGCAAGCCGAGCTCAAATGGCGGTTGATGAAGATCAACAATTGTATCTTGGGGAACAGACTTTGGGTAAGAAGCTTGGGTAATTGCTCCTAAGTAGGGTCCTGCCTCCATTTCAATAATGTTAAACCCCTTCTCGGAATACAAATCAAATAAGCCCTTATTTTCTAAAAATGTTCCTAGGACAGAAACGAGTTTTTGATTATCTAAAATTGAACCGCTAATGAATTGGTAGTCAAAATTATTATTAAAAACATTTTTGATCATGTAGGTGTTTTGAGTGTGCTCGTCAAAAACAATTTTGGGAATAAGAATATCTCCGGTTTTGGTGTTTAAAGCAGCTGCTTTACCTAAGATGTAAACGCCATTTATTTCTTGAGTGTTTTCAAAGATTTCTTCTAAAAGATGGAAGGCTGTAAATCCCAAGGGATATTCTGTATTGATTAGGGTATAATCTTTAAGTTTTTCATCTAAGATTTTGCCCGGAATTAATTGTGTTTCTAATTCTAAATTAGTGTTTGGAGCAATTCTTAAAATGCCCATTTCTTTTTCTTTGCTTAATTTTTTCTGCCATAATTTTTTGTTAGTACGAAAGGCAAATTGAGACAAAAAGTAAGTAGCATAATCAGAGTCTTTAAGTTCTGATTCTTCAACGGCTTTTCTAATCTCAGGAAAATCTTTTTTAACTGTTTGATAAATTTCTTGTTCATGATCTAAACAAAAATTATCAAGTAGGTTGATTAAACTGTGGTTGTTGGAGGAAATAAATATTGTTGGTTTCGCTGTTAAATCAAATTGTTTTTTGCTTTTCTCTGTAATTCGCTGCCACCAGTTCTGGGCGGTTTTGGAAAAATTAACCCAAGTGCCGGCTAGTAACTTAATTTTAAAATCAGGCACTTCTTTGGGAAGCTGGTAGTTTTTTATTTTCTTTTTTTCTAAATCTTGAGCTTTGTTAAGTTCGATTTCTAAAGCAATTAGCAGGTTGACGATATCGTCAACATCAGAGATTGAGGAAGCAAAACAAGCTAGGGTTTTTATTTCAGAATTATAATAATATTTTCTTTTTCTCCGTTTTGCTTCAACTTCTTGCCAGTTAGTCAAATCATAGCCTTTTTCTTTGAATATTTCTCTGGTTTGGCCAATGACAATGGTTTTGCATTTTAGAACTTCAGTCGGCAAACGGTTAATAGCGTATAAAAAAGCGGGAACATCGATGTGATCACTTTCTTGAGCTTTTTCATGAAGCAGAGGATTCATTTTTAGATAAGTAGGGATAAGGGTCGAGACGTTAATTTCCTTAGAGCTTCTAAGAGCTGAACGGTAAGTCCTTAAGTGAAGTTGAATTGCTTCTTTACCAGTTTGAGTTGATTGTTCTTCTGCCATTTGTAAATTTGAAAATTAGAAAATTGGTTATGTGTCCCTACCAGGACTCGAACCTGGAGCTAGCCCTTAGGAGGGGCTTGTTTTATCCCGTTAAACTATAGGGACAT
>CAZHXO010000009.1:0-11102 GCA_964536585.1 uncultured Gammaproteobacteria bacterium | reverse complement strand
ACTGATTCTTGAAGCATTCGTTTTTCATTTCTTAAAATTATTTCTGGTGCTCCTAATTCCATCAATCTTTTTAAACGGTTGTTGCGGTTGATCACTCGACGATATAAATCATTAAGGTCACTAGTTGCAAACCTGCCGCCGGTTAATTGAACAATCGGTCTTAAATCAGGCGGTATAACAGGTAAAACACGAAGGACCATCCATTTTGCCTCAATATCAGCCTTCTTCATTCCGTTGATTAAACGAATCTTACGCATCAATTTCTTCTTTTTTTGCCTACTTCTTGTTTTATTCAGTGCCTTTTTCCATTTATTTCTTTTTTTAGTTAAACTAAGTTGATTTAGCGCTTTTAAAACAGCTTCCGCACCCATACCAACTTCAAAAAAGTCGTCTACTTCAAACTCCTTAAAGTAGTCCAGCTCTTGTTCAGTTAAAACACTCAACTCCTCCAAATCTTCAGCTTTGTCAATTAATTCTTTTTTCAAACTCTCCAACTTTTCATGCTCAACCTCTTCTTTGTTTCTCAGTCGTTGTTTTTTCTGGCGGAATTTTACTTCCAGCTCTTCTTTAGCAATTGACTGTTGTTCTTTAGTTTTAATCTCCTTTTCTATTTTCTTCTTTCGGTCTTCTTTTGACTCTTCAAGTTCTTCGATCTTATCCTCCACTCGTTTAGTAATCATCTCCTTTTTCTCCTTAACTCCATGTTCAATTTTCTTTCTTGCTCCCCGTTGCTTTCGACCATCACAATCTAATACTAAATAGCGAGAAAAGTAAATTACTCCTTCCAAATCTTTGCGGGGTATCTCTAATAATAGGGAAAGAGGGGAATAACTGTTCCGCCAAAACCAAAGATGAACTACTGGCGCCGCTAAAGCAATATGACCCATTCTTTCTCGTCTGACCCGTGAATGAGTTACTTCAACTCCACATTTGTCACAAATAACTCCGCGGTAGCGGATTTTTTTATATTTACCGCAATAACATTGATAGTTTTTTGTTGGTCCAAAAATACGCTCACAAAAAAGACCGTTCTTTTCCGGCCGCCAAGTCCGGTAATTAATAGTCTCTGGTTCAGTTACCTCGCCATGAGACCAGTCCAAAACTTCGTCTGGCGATGCCAACTTTATCTGTAAGGCATCAAAATCCAGCCCCTTTTTAAACAGTTCCATTTTTTTGTCTTCTTCTCGTTTGTTCATTTGTCTTTAGGGCTAACTTTTAATCCTAAACCAGCCAACTCTTTAACCAAGACTCTAAACGACTCGGGTAAGCCTGGCTCAGGCATATCTTTACCCTTTATTAGTGCTTGATAAGCTTCAGACCGACCGATCATATCATCAGATTTAATAGTCAACATTTCTTGCAAAGTATGGGCCGCAGAATGTGCTTCCAGAGCCCAAACTTCCATTTCTCCAAGTCGTTGCCCACCCATTCTTGCTTTGCCACCCAACGGTTGTTGCGTAACCAAAGAATAAGGTCCAGTTGACCGAGCATGAATTTTATCTTCAGCCATATGAATTAATTTCATAATATAACTAACTCCAACTGTTACTTTCTGTTTAAAAGCTTCACCTGTCTTGCCGTTATAAAGCCTTACCTTGCCGGAAACTGGTAAACCTGCCTCTTTTAATACCTGCTGTAAATCTTCTTCATCTTGATGTTCAAAAGCCGGGACAGCATATTTTTTCCCCAACTTCTGACCAGCCCAGCCTAAATGCGCTTCCAAGGTCTGACCTAAATTCATTCGGGCAATAACCGATAATGGTGAGATAATAATATCTACCGGAGTACCATCTTCTAAATAAGGCATATCTGCTTGAGGAACAATCTTTGAAATTACACCTTTGTTACCATGTCGGCCGGCTAATTTATCACCTTCACGAATTCGGCGCAACTTGGCAACCGACACCTTAACAATTTTATTTATACCCGGGTCTAACTCATCACCCTCTTCACGATCCAACACCTGAACGTCGATAACCGTTCCCCCCTCACCATGAGGCACTTTTAAACTGGTATCTTTAACATCTTTGGCCTTTTCTCCAAAAATCGCCCTGAGTAGTTTTTCCTCAGCAGTCAATTCCTTTTCCCCTTTGGGCTCGACTTTACCAACCAAAATATCTTTCGGTCCAACTTGAGCGCCAACCATAACAATCCCTTCGTTAGTCAACTTAGCTAAATCTGATTCTGAAACATGAGGAATATCACGAGTAATTTCTTCCGGTCCCAACTTGGTATCCACAACTTCTGCTTCGTATTCCTCTATTTGTATTGAAGTAAAGGTATCATCTTTAAGCAAGCGGTCAGAAACGGCTATTGCATCCTCAAAAACCAAACCCTCAAACGGACAATAAGCAATAAGTAAATTTTTACCAACTGCCAACTCTCCTCCTTTTGTCGCCGGACCATCAGCAAGCAAATCTCCCTTTTTAACCTTGTCACCAACCTCAACTACTGGCCGATGTCGATAACAAGTTCCGTAAGGAGTCGTCCGTCTAAATTTAGTCAATTCATAAGCCTTAGTTCCCTTTTCCCCTTTGATTTTAAGCTCAATTTTCCCCCCATCAACATAAATTACTTCCCCTGGTTGGTCAGCTTTAATTATTCGCTGCATTGCTTGAGCAACAGTTGACTCCAAACCTGTTCCGACAATCGGCGCTTCCGGGTTAACTAAAGGCGTCCCTTGAGTTTGCATATGGGATCCCATTAAGGCCCGCTGGGGTTCATCATGAGAAATAAAAGGAATTAAAGCAGCAGAGGTGCCTAAAACTTCCTGAGAAACATAATCAATATACTGGACATTTTCAACATCAGCTTCAAAAAACTCGCCCTGATAACGAACTGGAACTCGGTCATCCTGAATATAGCCGTCTTCATCAATATCCACCCCTTTATTGGTAATATAGAATTTTTCTTCATCATCTGCCTGTAAATAAAGCGTCTCCTCGCTTACTTTCATTTTTGTTTTCCCATTTTCCTTAACTTTTTCTACTTTTTGATACGGAGCTTCCAAAAAACCATACTGGTTTACTTTTGCAAAAAGAGCAAGATAAGTTACCAAGCCAATGTTTGGTCCTTCCGGTGACCTAATTGGGCAAATACGGCCGTATTGGGAAGGATGAATATCTCGAATTGAGAAAGAGGCCCTTTCTCTACTTAACCCTCCCGGACCTAAAACTGTTACCCGTCTTAACAAATCCAGTTCTGCTAAGGGATTGGTCTGATCCAAAATTGAGGAAAGCTGGTTGGTCCTAAAGAAAGAATTAATTGAGTTAGTAAAAATTTGTGAACTAACAAGCTTGGTTGGGGTAACTTTGTCTTTGGTACTCGCTAAACTCATTCGTTCTTTAACCATCCGTTCAAATCTTAAAGTTGCTGACCGCAAAGCCACTTGGGTAACCACTTCCCCAACCCGTCTAATCCTCCGGTTGCCTAAATGGTCAATATCATCAATTTTTTCTGCTTCGCCCTTTTGAAGAGAAATCAAGTATTTCAAACTGGCAACAATGTCTTGCTTGTGCAACACCCAGTTGTCTTTTTTCTCATCCGGCATTGATAAGCCTAACCGTTTATTAACTTTATAGCGGCCAACCTGGCCAAGTTCATAAGTTCTAAGTTTGAAAAATCTTTCTTGAAAGGTATTCTTTGCTGTTTCTAAAACCGCTGGTTCCCCAGGCCGAAGCTTACGATAAAACTCTAAATAGGCTTCATCTTGATTAGTAGTTGAATCGTGTTCAAGAGTCGGTTTAATAAAATCAGAAAAGTTTCTCAAAATATCCTTGTCAGATTCATAACCCAAAGCTCTTAATATGACTGTCGCTGGGAATTTACGTCTCCGATCAACTCGGGCATAAATCACATCACGCCGGCCGATATAAAATTCCAACCATGAACCTCTTAATGGTCTAATCTCGGCTTCATAAAGGATTTTGCCTGTTCTGGCATCTTCTTCACCAGTAAAATAAACACCGGGAGAGCGAACTAACTGGTTTAAAATACATCTTTCAATTCCGCTAATAATAAAGGTGCCTTCCTTAGTCATCAACGGCAAGTTAAGCAAAAAAACTTCTTCTTTTTTTTCAGTTTCTTGGCGTTTATTAATTAAAGTGGCTTCAATCTCAACCGGGGCAGTAAAAGACAAACCTTTTCTTCTTGCTTCTTCAGGGATAACTGAAGGCTCACTGATAATAATCTTTCCCAGCCGCAATTCCCAATTTTTGTTAGTGTAGTCTTCAATTGGAGAAATTGAACGAATAGTTTCCCCCAAACCTTTATCCAAAAATTCCTGCCATGAATCTTTTTGAATCCTGGTTAAATCGGCTGGCTGAGGTGTATGTGGTCGCTCGCCCCAATAAATCCTTTTCTTTTCTTTAGCCATAAATTTTATCTTTTCAGACTGCAATCCCCAAAACGCAAAAAAAGACACGGACCGAAGTCCGCTTTTTCCTGCAACGTAGATGTATTATAACATAAGAATAGGCAAGTTCAAGTCCCTAGGTAACGTTGAACTTTTTGGTTATGCTCCTCTAGTTCCTGAGAATAATACATTTTACCATCTTTGCCAGTTAAATAATACCAATAATTGGTTTTGCGCGGGGAAACCACTGCTTGAATTGCATCCAAAGAAGGATTGCATATTGGGGTTGGCGGCAAACCTTTATATTTATAAGTATTGTAAGGAGAATCAAAGCTATCTAAGTCTTGTTTAGTTACCTTTGGCCACCAATTACACTGATCATCACTTACCGAACATTGGCTAGTTGCTTTTAAATACTGAACTGTGGCATCAACCTGTAAGGGCCAGTCACTTTGCCAACGCTTGATTAAAATACCAGCAATAATCCTTCTGCCTTCTTCACTGTTTGCTTCCCGCTCAACCAGAGAAGCAAAGGTAATAATTTCATTCTGGCTTAAATTGGTCGGGGATAAATCTAGACCTTGCCATTTCTGATTAAAAGTATTAGTCAATTTATTAGCTGCCTTTTCAACCGAATAATCAACTGGGAACAAATAACTATCTGGGAACAAATAGCCTTCTTGAACTTGAGGTAAGTGCAGAAAATCGCTGGCTGATAATCCTGTTTCTTGCTCCAATTTTTGAGCAAATTGTTCTTTACGCCATCCTTCCAAAAAAGTCACCCAAGTATCAACCATACCAGACTGAAGGACCTTGATTATTTCAGCAACCGAATAGCGGGAACTTAACTTAAAACTACCTGCTTGTAGTCTTCCGTGCTGATTAGTTAATCTCAAAAAAGCCAAAAAAACATATTTATTCCTAATCAAACCCTGACTTTCCAATCGCTGGGCAATTGTTCTCGTTGATTCTCCCTGATTAACGACAAAGGTTTTCTCTTTGCTTCCTCCCAGCGGTTGCAAATTAGACCAATAAAAAAAACAAACCAAACCAAGAAGTACTAATAGAATTAAAAGTAAAAATCTTTTCATCACAAATCACTATCTCCTAACCCCTAATCCCTAATTTTATACTTCTTCAAACAAAGCTCGCCGATAACTGTCCTTTTGGGGGTCGTAAATAAATATTCGTCCACACTGACAGGTTACTTTCTCTTTACCGCCTTCATGCTCCTCACGTTTACCTTCAGATAATGGTGCGCCGCAACCAACACATCTTCCTTGTGATAATAACCAAGCCTGAATTGGGGCAATAATTTTTTTAAACATCTTCACCTCCTCTTCACGACTTTTTCCGATTTAAAATCGGAACAGAGGTCTGAAAATAATAAATTATCTTTCATCTAGATAGCGCTGCAAAATCAATGCCGCTGCTACTTGATCAATTCTCCCCTTTTTCTTAATCTTCTCTAATTTCTCTTTCGCCTCCCAACTAGTCATCACCTCATTAACTCTTGTTAGTGGTAATCTTACCATTTCCTCTAATTTTTTACCAAACTTGTTAATCTCTGGTTTTAATTTGCCTTCCGGCACACCCAAAACAATCTTTTCAACGTCTTCTTGTTCACAAATCTGTTTAATCCTCGCTGTCGTTTTTTCTAACCCCTGATTTTTTATTGTTTCATAAGGAGAAACTATTGATTTCACTGCAAGAGCCAAACCAATCCGGCTCTGACCATAATCAACTCCCAGCAAAACCATCAGTCTAATAATTGCGCTTTAACCACCAACCGTCTTAAATATGTCCCTGGAGGGCTACAGGTAATTAAGCTTATAAACCTGCGGTCATAGCGTTGTTCTAAAACCGACAATTCTTCAGCAGAAACTTCATATAAATCTTGAACCAAATACTGATATTCAACCCCATCACTGAAAAGCAAAATTTTGTCTCCCTTTTTAAGACGGTGAAGAGTCGAAAAAATAGTTAGATAATTTTGAGGATTAAAAAATTGAGGCAAAACTGAGTGTCCAAAAATAACCCCATTGCCTAATCTGCCCGGTAAAGAGGTGTCGGGATAATGAATTAAGCCCTCTTTTAAATCCTTACCCCCAATTTTCACTTTTGCCTTTTCAATTCCCAACTTAGGAATAGATAAATAATAACTGTCGATTTGGCTACTCTGCTGACTATCTAAATTTGGCTCTTCCTCAAACCAGGAAGTAATAAGGGTATAGTCTTTAGAGTCTTTTGCCTCTGCACTTATTGCTCCCAAAATTTCATCTTTATTTTTATAGACTAAGGGGCTGATTTTTTTATCTCCAAAACTACGTGCATAACGAAATTGGTAATTAACAATTGGAATTATCGCGTTGCCAACTAAAACTAATCCCACAATTGACATCAGCCAAGAAGCACGTTTTTTAGTCAACCATTGACTATTTTTACTCGGTTTTTGTTTAACATATTTATATAAAGCCATATTAGCTATTCTTTAATCCTAACCGTAATATTTCCCTCCTGGGGAGGATAAAACGGCCACCAACCAATAATACCAGGGGTTAGTTGATCACTAAACCGATAAACTCGGGGATAACCACGAATAATTCTTTTAGCAGTCTGTTTGCTTTTCCCAGCAATTGCTTTTCCCATTTCCTGCTTGTCAATTTCAGGGTATAACTTTCCCTTCATTTTCAACTCGCCTTTAATTGCCTCCTGGTCAGATTCTTCATCTGGATTAAATTCCACTTCAATGGAATCAGAAGGAAGGATAAACCCTTCTTCAATTTCTTCACTGAGCACGGTCTGAGCTAAATCTTTAAGTTTTTCTTCATCCAGCTGGACTGCCTGGCCTTCAAGTTTTAATTCCAAGCCAAGCTCATCTTTCTCTTCGCCAACATCAGCAGAAAACGACTCGCTTGCTATACTAGTTCGAATACTCCCTTCAATTAAACGTAAATTATCAATTTCATTTTTAAGTTTAGCTAATATTTTTTCTTCAAGGTCGGATTTCAGTTGCTGCCTAAGTTTGTTCTGGTCTTCTTCATCGACTGCCTGTACCTGCCGACTAGTTCCACCCTGCAAATCATTTTCATTTTTAGCCAGAAACTCAGTTCGGGAATAGCCCCCAATTGTAAAAACACTATCTGCAGCTAAATTATATTCCGCTCCAATATCTGCAGCTGTTATCTTCGCTTTGACTTCTCCCCAGCGGTCAACACCACTAGTTAAATCTGCACTTTTCGAGGCAACAGTAACCTTATCATCTAAAACAAAACCTAACTCGCCTGGGCCAATCAACTCTGTGCCGGCATCAAAGGTTTCCCTTTCTTCAGTTCGGTTAAATATGGTTATTTCCCCTTTAGCTTTTTCACCAATCAGTTTTTCTCCGCTAGTCGTAGTTGTTGCTTGACCGCTAAGTTCAGTTATAACAATATCAACGGGAACAACCCCGGATTCTACTTCCAGCTCTTCAGCTTCAGGATTCAAAACTACTTCCTCAACTTTTTCTATTTCTTTAGCAGTAACATAAACCTCCAGATCTAACTTGGAAAAATACCAGCTTGCACCTAAAATTAAAGCCAAGCCAACTAAAAGAGGTGGGATAAACATCAAGAAACGTTTGCTTTTAAACTTGGGTAACTGCGGCAGACTAAATTGGGGAATTACACCCTTTAAGGAAAATTGTTTTTTATACTTTGGTTTGATTTCTTCCTCTTTTTCTTCCTCCACCTCTGGTTGAGAAGTACTTGGCTCGGAAGGCTGCTCTTCCTTTTTGGTTTCTGCTTCCTGGTTCTCGGCTAAATCACCATTAACAAAACCAAAAGGTAAATCCTCTTTATCTTCATCCTTTTCATCAGCTTCAATAACTTTTTCGCTTATTGGCTCTGAACTTCCCCCTCCTTGTTTTAGAATCAGCTGACTAATATATTTAAATGTTTCCGGCCAAAACAATATCCTTAAGTTGGGTTTTTCAGTAAACGGACCTGATTCTTGCCAATCATAATCAACTAGTTCGCTTTCTGCTCTTTTATTTAAATTCCCCCAGAAAACCAAGTTCTCCGGTAAAATAATATCGGAGTCTATCTTTTTTAAAAGTATACTCACATCCTTAATTTCAAACTGGTCACCGTTTTCCAGTTCCTGCCGAGTCTTAACTTCCTGGTTTTTAACAACGGTTACTCTTAAATGTTCCTGCCCAAGATAAACAGCCACAAAATCATCAAAAAATTGTGAGAATACTTCGTCTCCAACTAAAAAACCAAGTGGCTTTAAATCTGTCTGCTGGCAAACGCTTTTCAAAAGTTCTTTTCTGCTTTGTAACAGCTCACCTTGACTATTAATCCAGAAAGGCGAAAAGACAAATACCGCTTCTGTTGGTGATGAAACATCTTTTATTGCTGATTGGCATTCTTTTTGGCTCGCTTGAATGTTTTTCAAAAGCTTTTTTTCATCTTCCTCCCAAAGCTTAACTTCAGCCAATACTAACCGGCCGTTGGGCAGGAGCAAGCCCACAACTGATTCTGTTTCTTCAATCAAAATTAGCCATCGGGCGTTATTCATAGTTTCAGTTTAGCATATATCCGGCGTTTGCCGGCACCTGAAGACTCTTCCTTAATAATTTTAAATTGGCCCAGCTCCCCAGTTGACTTAACATGGGGACCGCCACAAACTTCTTTAGAAAAACCACCAATGGAATAAACTTTAACCTGATCTGGATATTCTTTGCCAGGGATTAACCGCGCCTCTATTTTTGCTTTTTCCAAGGGCATGGTTTGTTTATTTACTAATAAGTCTTGATTTATTTTTTGATTAACTAATTTTTCAATTTGTTCAAGCTCTTCCTCGCTAACTGCCTGATGATGGGTAAAATCAAATCTCAGTCTCTCAGGCGTAATTGCCGAACCCGCCTGTTTAACATGGTCACCCAAAACTTCTCTCAATGCTTGATGTAATAAATGAGTTGCTGTATGCAACTTAATTGTCTCCTTGTTTTGCTCAGCCAGTCCACCGCGAAACATCCCCTTGGACGCCTGACGAGATTTCCTTTTATGCTCTTCCATTAGCTTCTCAAACTCACTTAAATCTACTTTTACATTTGGTTTTAATCGCTTAACCTCTTCTTTAGTTATTTCAGGCGGAAATCCGTAAGATTGATAAAGATCAAAAACTACTTCCCCCGGCAGTTTATCATCAACTTTCTCTAGTTCCTCCTTTAATAAGTCCAAGCCGTTATCAAGCAGTCGATTAAACTTTTTTTCTTCCTTTTCAGCTTGGTCAATAATAAAATCTCGGCGATCAGTTAATTTCGCATAATCTTTTTGATAAAGGTCGATTACTGTTTCAATTATTTGTGCAACAAAACTTTGTTCAATCCCAATTAAACGGCCGGCCCTTACTGCCCGCCTAATCAATCTTCTTAAAATATATCCGTGTTTAGTATTACTGGGCAAGATTTGTTCTCCAAGGACAAAACCTGCCCCGCGTAAATGATCAACTATTATTCGGATTGCTTGATCTGTCCTTTTATCTTGACCGTAGGCCAAACCAGCAATACTTTCTACTTTTTCAACAATCGGATTAATAATATCAATTCGGTAGTCATCATTATGACCTTGCAAAACTGCCACCATCCTTGCCACGCCCATGCCAGTGTCAACATTTTTCTGATCAAGCTTTTCATATGTCCCGTCCTCTTTCCGATTATATTCAATAAAAACATTGTTCCATATTTCAATCCATTTGTCGCAATCGCATCCCGGCTGACATTTCTTTCCGCATTGTTCTTGCCCAGTGTCATAAAAAATCTCAGTGTCCGGGCCGCCTGGGCCGACATCTCCTGCTTCCCACCAGTTTTCTTTTCTCCCGCTTGGGAATATTTTGTTTTCCGCCAGCCCGACTGATAACCAAGCATCTTTTGCTTCTTGGTCAAACGGAGCGTTTTCGTCTCCATTAAAGATTGTCACCGCCAGTTTTTCTTCCGGCATCCCCAGCACTTGGGTTAGAAACTCCCAGCTATATTCAATTGATTTTTGTTTAAAATAATTACCTAAAGACCAGTTTCCTAACATCTCAAACCAAGTATGGTGATACTTATCGCCAACTTCGTCAATGTCGCCTGTTCTTAAACACTCTTGGACATTAGCCAATCTATTTCCCAGCGGGTGTTTTTCGCCCAAAAGATAGGGAACCAGAGCATGCATGCCCGCAGAAATGAATAAAGTAGATGGGTCATCTTGAGGAACTAAAGGAGCAGATGGAATCCAAGCATGATCCTTTTTTTTAAAAAATTCTTTATATTTAACAATTAGTTGCTCGCGATTAAGTTTCAACATACTACTTGTGAGTATAACGCAAGTATAAATAAAAGTTAAGCATTAGCTACGTTTGAAGAATCTGCGTTTGCGCTTTTCTTTGTTTTCTTCTTTTTCTTGTTTATTTTTTTCTAACTCCGTCTTCTCGGCTTCATTTTTACCCCTAATTTCTTCGATCAGCTCACCAACATTCTCACGTTTTGACCATAGAGCACCTAAAGCGGTCAATATTGTTACCGCACTTAACCCCTGTTTGACTTTTTCCTTAACAACCTCGGTTGTCTCGCTTACATCTTCACTTACCTGATCCAAATTATTTAGTATTCTTCTTACTTCTCTTAAAATTAGAACCACCCAAACCCCAACCGTAACAAAGATAATCGTTAAGGAAGCGACGGAAACAATTAAAACAATTTGGATTGCTGATTGCATACTCT